>DATIBR010000179.1 GCA_035457425.1 Terriglobales bacterium | reverse complement strand
GGGTGAATCCTTGATTTTATCAGGTCGTCGGTCGTCGGCTGCCGGTCCTCGCCCACCCCGTTCGTGGCCGACGGCCGACGACCGAAAGCCGACGACGGGTTTTGAACAGCGATCCCCTTAGTGCCTGCCCGGTTAACACCTCTGCTAAACTACCGTTTCCGGAGCCCCTACCCATGCTGATCGTGATGCAGGCGCACGCCACCGAAGAGCAGGTGCGCGCGGTCTGCGAAAAAGTCCAGTCGCTCGGCCTGAAGCCGCACCCCATCCCGGGCGCGAGCCGCACCGCCATCGGCATCACCGGCAACGAAGGCGCGGTCGAGACCGGCGTGTTCGACGACATGGCGGGCGTGGGCGAGGTCATCCGCGTCACCAAGCCCTACAAGCTCGTCAGCCGCGACATCAAGGAAGAGAACACGATCATCCGCTTCCCCGCGCTCGACGCCTCGGTCGGAGGCAAGGAGCTGGCCATTATGGCCGGGCCGTGCGCCATCGAGAGCCGCGAGCAGGCGTTCGCAATCGCCGAGCGCGTGCGCCGCGCGGGCGCGAAGTTCTTCCGCGGCGGCGCCTACAAGCCCCGCACTTCCCCGTATTCGTTCCAGGGGCTCGGGGAAGAGGGCCTGCGCATCATGGCCGACGTCCGGCAGAAGTTCGGACTGGTCATCGTGACCGAGGCCATCGACCACGAGTCGCTCGACCTGGTCGAGGAATACGCCGACGTCGTGCAGATCGGCGCGCGCAACATGCAGAACTTCTCGCTGCTCAAGAAAGCCGGCCGCTCCAAGAAGCCGGTGCTGCTCAAGCGCGGCATGTCGGCGACGCTGGAAGAGTTCCTGATGGCGGCCGAGTACATCATGGCCGAGGGCAACTACAACGTGATCCTGTGCGAGCGCGGCGTGCGCACTTTCGCCGACCACACCCGCAACACGCTCGATCTCTCGCTCGTCCCCGCGGTGCAGCGGCTCAGCCACCTCCCCATCGTCGTGGACCCGAGCCACGGCACCGGCAAGCGCAACAAGGTCCTGCCGCTCTCGCGCGCCGCGGTCGCCGTCGGCGCCGACGGCCTGATCGTCGAGGTGCACAACGACCCCGACCGCGCGCTCTCCGACGGCATGCAGTCCATCTTCCCCGACCAGTTCGACGATCTGATGAGCCAGATCCGCCAGATCGCCGCCGTCGTGAAGCGCAGCGTCCCGGCCCAGCAGGCAGTCGCCGCAGTCCGCTAGACAGCACACAAATTATGACGGGTCATGCTGAGAGACCGAGGGGCCCTGGCGTTTTCACCAGCCGGGGTATGGGTCTCGAAGCACCTGGGTGTTCCCAACATCAAGGTCCTTCGTCGCTGCTCGCACGCCGGAGAAAGCGCGCGCTCGCCCGCCGCGCCGGGCTCCTCAGGATGACCCTGGTGGGAGGGTTCGCACTCCTGGTCCTCGGCTGCGACCCCAAGCTCCCCAACTATCCGCCCGCCTACCGCGAGTTCGCCTACGTGACGAACGGCGCCGCCGACACGGTCAGCGTCATCGACCTGCTGCACTTCCGGGTCGAGAAGAACATTCCCGTGGGCAAGAGCCCGACGGGCGTGGCCGTCAACCCGGTGAAGAACGAGGTGTACGTCGTCAACACAGACTCGGCGAACGTGAGCGTGATTGACGCCGAGACCAGCACCGTGACCCACACCATCGGCGTGCATGGGCACCCTTACTTCATCGACGTCTCGCAGGACGGCAAGCGCGCCTACGTCGCCAACGCTGGGTCGGCGAATGTGAGCGTGCTCGACCTCGAGCAGCACCGCGTGCTCGCGACCATCGGCGTGGGAGCGCGGCCCGACGTGGCGCGCGTCTCGCCCGACGGCGGCACCGTCGTCGTCAGCAATCGCGAAGGAAATTCCGTCTCCATCATCGACACGAAGACGCTCGCGGTCCGCGCGACCATCCCGGTATGCCAGGCGCCCGAGCAGGTCGCCATCGTGCCCTACGCGCCCAAGGCTTTCGTTTCGTGCTCGGCGTCGAACCAGGTCGCCGCCGTCGACTACGAGAAGGGCGTGCTACTCACGCTGCTCGACGTCGGCAGGACGCCCATCAGCCTGACGCTCAAGCCTGACGGCGGCCAGCTCTTCGTGCACAACTTCGAGGCGCAGTCCATCTCCGACATCAACACGACGACGAACGAGGTCGGCGGGACCTACCTGATCGGGACGAACCCGGTGCGCGGCGTCGTCACCAGCGACAACAGCCTGCTCTACGTGGCGAACTTCGGCTCCGATTCAGTCGCGGTGTTCTCCATCGAGAACGGCCGCGTGGTCTACTCGGTGCCGGTCGGCGCCAAGCCCGACGCGCTGGCGCTCACGCCCAACCAGACTTACCTGCTGGTCTGCGACACCGAGGCGGGCGAGGTCGCGGTGGTGCGCACGCGCGTCGGCGCCGGCGCCGGCATCCCGCCGGTGCTGCTCACGATGATCCCGGTCGGGCGCGAGCCGCGCCAGATCGCCATCAAGAACTTCATGCTGCGCAAGCCCCCGCGGCAGTGAGTTTCTCGTTTCTGATTTCTCGTTTCTCGTGATTTAAGAGGGCTGAAAAAGCGTCGGCACCAGCTCCGTCGCCGTCCCCTCGAAGCACCGGTCGAAGGCATGAGCGTTCGCCGGCTCTTCCGGGCCGAGATAATACGTGCGCGCGCCGCGATGCCGCGCGATGCCGGCGAAGCTTGCCGCCGGCTCCACCACGCCCGAGCTCCCGATGGTGACGAAGACGGTCGCCCGTTCGAGCGCGCGGAGGATCTCGTCCATGAAGTACGGCGTCTCCCCGAACCAGCAGACGTGCGGCCGGATGATGGCGCCGCAGTCGCAGCACGGCACCTCCGCAAGCGACTGGTAGACGCCGCGGTCCTCGAAGGGCCCGCGGTCGCAGCGCGAGCACCGGCTGCGGAAGAGCTGCCCGTGCATGTGCACCACGCGCTGGGAACCGCCGCGCTCGTGCAGCTCGTCCACGTTCTGCGTGCACAGGTACATCCGGCCGCTCATCCGGCGCTCCAACTCGGCGAGCGCGCGATGCGCCGCGTTCGGCTGGCAGGTGTTGTGCACTTCCCTGCGCCACGAATAGAACTGCCACACCGTCTCGGGGTCGCGCGCGAAGGCCTCGGGCGTCGCCAGGTCGGTGGCGCGATGCGTGCGCCACACGCCGCCCGCGCCGCGAAAGGTCGGCAGGCCGCTCTCGGCGCTGACGCCGGCGCCGGTCAGCACGAAGAGACGGTCGGTGGGGCAGAGCTCGATCATGGATTTGTGATTTGTAATTTCTAACTTGTAATTGATACTTGCAAGCGTGGAAATCCGCGAACAGGTGCCGCTCGCCCCGCTGACCACCTTCCAGGTCGGCGGGCCGGCGCGCTGGTTCGCCGAGGCGCGGACGCCGCAGGAAGTCCTCCAGGCGGTCGACACCGCGCGCGCCAACAACTGGCGCCTGTTCGTGATGGGCGGCGGCAGCAACCTGCTCGTCGCCGACGCCGGCTTTCACGGACTGGTCCTGCGTATCGCCATCCCCGGCCTGGATGACCGGATGGAAGATGGCAAGCGCGTCTTCGAGGCGGGCGCAGGCGAGGACTGGGACCGCTTCGTCGCGCACGCCGTCGCGCGCGAGTGCGCCGGCGTGGAGTGCATGGCCGGCATTCCCGGCACGGTCGGCGGCACCCCGGTGCAGAACGTCGGCGCCTACGGCCAGGAAGTCTCCGACAGCATCGTCTCCGTGCAGGTCTTCGACATGCAGCGCGGGGCCATCCGCGACCTGTGCGCGGAGGCTTGCGGCTTCGGTTACCGCACCTCGATCTTCAACACCAGCGAACGCGGGCGGTTCGTCGTGCTCATGGTTACCTACGCGCTCATCCCCGGCGGCACGCCGATGCTCGAGTACGCCGACCTGAAGAAGCACTTTGCCGGCAAGAATGAGCGGCCTTCGCTCGGCGAAGTCCGCGAAGCCGTGCGCCAGATACGGCACTCGAAGGCGATGCTCATCGTCGAGGGCGACCCGGACTGCCGCAGCGCGGGCTCGTTCTTCAAGAACCCCATCGTGGATGCGGCGACCGACGCGCGCCTGCTGAAGCTGGCCGAGCAGCGCGGCCTGACACCGCCACGCTTTTCCACGCCGGAGGGCATCAAGCTCTCGGCCGCGTGGCTGGTGGAGCAGTCCGGTTTCCAGAAAGGCTATGCGCGGGGCGCGGTCGGCATCTCGTCCAAGCACAGCCTGGCCATCGTGAACCGCGGCGGCGCGACGGCGGCTCAGATCCTGGCGCTCAAGGACGAGATCCAGCAGCGCGTCCGCAGCACCTGGGAGATCGACCTGGACCCCGAGCCGGTGCTCCTGGGCTTTGACGAATAGCCTCCGCCGTCATACGATTGCGCTCCCCCTTCCGAAACCTCGACTACGGAGGCCTTGATGCGCCGCCTGTCTATCGCCCTCGTCCTGCTTCTTGCCGGCGCCGCCGCGGCGCACGCCCAGCAGAGTGTCGGCAAAGTCGACCGCCTGATCCCCGCGGGCTTCATCAACCGCGGCTCCGCTACGAACGAAGCGAAGAAGGCCGACACGGTCGAGTGGAACGACATCCTCCGCACCAATGACGCCGGCCGCATGCGCGTCGCCATGGACGACGGCTCCATGCTCTCCATCGGCGCGCACAGCGAGCTGCGCGTCATCAAGCACGACCCGCAGTCGAACCAGACCATCATCGAGATGCTCTACGGCAAGGCGCGCGCCAACGTGGTACCCATCAAGAAACAGGGCGGCGGCTTCCAGGTGCGCACCCCGACCGCCGTCATCGGCGTGCTCGGGACCACGGTGGACGTCGAGACGGCGCAGGTGGTCGGTACGGTCAGCGAAAAGGAACTCGAGAACGTCCCGGCCTCGCGCCGCAACGTCGCCGACCTCATCAACCTGGTTCCCGGCGCGATGCCCGACAAGAGCCGGCCCGACCAGCCCACCATCGCCGACTACCTGATCGACGGCACCCTGGTGAAGGCGCGCGACCACAGCGTCGCCGTGCGCAGCATCGATCCCGAGATCATCGAAGGCGTGGTGGTGCTGCCTGGCCAGTGGACTTGGGTGAAGCGCGGCATGCCTCCCACACCGCCACGGTTCGGCGACCCGCAGCCCGAGGAGTGTTCGCAGGGCGCTTGCGAATGTCCGCAGAACTCCTGTTCCGACTTCTACGCCAACGCCAATCCGCAGACCGCCTCGACGCGCCAGTCACGACCCCAGCTCACGCAGTCGGGCGTCCGCAACCCGGCGATCTGCAGTTACGAGACCATCACTCTCGGCCTCCAGAATGCCATCACCCAGAGCGGTCCCGGCCACTCGGGACAGGCGCGCGTCATCCTCGACAACGTCATCGATTACGACATCGTCGGTCGCGGCACCTCGACGGGGCAGGTGTTCGACGTGCGCGTCAAGAACCTCACGGACTGCCCGCTCAACATCCAGATACCGGCGGGCTCGGTGCTCGAGCCGAAGGGATACGTCGGTCGCGTCCTCAAGGGCATTCTGCTCGGCAGCGGGATGCCGCCGCTCAAGGACTTCCAGGTCATGATGGCGGAAGGCGGCTTCGGCGAGATGCCACCGGCGCAGGGCGCGGGCGATGACTACTTTCCCGGCGCCATGTACTACGTTCCCCCCAGCGCCCAGGAGGTCGTCTTCACGCTCCGGGGCTACTGCCTGGAACTTCACAAGCTCGCACCGCATGCCAAGACGAATTACAAGTTCGCCGATGCCGGCGACATGCAGAAGATGGCGCCGAGCTTGAAGGTCATGGAAACGGCCAATAAGCTCGCAGCCATGCGCCAACTCGGTTCGCAGATCCACTCGCTCGACAGCATCGTGCAGTGGTCGCTCTGGGCCTCGCGCGAGAAGATGAATGCCAAGGAGTTCCGCGAGGAGTTCTTCAAGCTGGTGAAGAAGAATTACGAAGGCCAGAAAAAGAAGTTCGACAAGAACGCGAAGGCCACCACCGAGAAGATGGTCGACGACCTCTGGCCCCTGGTCCAGAAGGTCCTGACGGCGGCTCGATAGTCCGTAACTTTTCGACCGCGGCAGAATCTAAACAGGCGAAGGGCACGTACGTCCTGCGGAAGGGTGCGTCCATGCTGATCAAGAAGGCCGCCGGCATCCCGTCGTCGGAGATCACGCCGAAGCAGACCTATCTCGACCGCCGCAAGTTCATGGCGGCCGGCGCGCTGGCGCTGGGCGCGGTCGCTTGCAACAAGATCGCGGAACTGGCCTCCCCGGAATCCGCGCAGGCCGGAGCAAAGCTCAGCTTCACGAGAAACCCCGCGCTCAGCACCACCGAGACCCCGAACACCTTCAAGCAGATCACCACCTACAACAACTTCTACGAGTTCGGCACCGACAAGGAGGACCCCGCCGCGAACGCCTGGCGCCTCAAGACGCGGCCGTGGACCGTCGCCGTCGAAGGCCAGGTGAAGAAGCCGAAGACCTTCGACATCGACCAACTGCTGAAGCTCGCGCCGCTCGAGGAGCGCATCTACCGCCACCGCTGCGTCGAAGGCTGGTCGATGGTGATGCCGTGGGTCGGCTACTCGCTCTCCGAGTTCATCAAGCAGTGCGAGCCCACGTCGAAGGCGAAGTACGTGCAGTTCGTCACGCTCAACGACAAGCAGATGATGCCGGGCGTCAACACGCCCGTGCTCGACTGGCCCTACGTCGAGGGCCTGCGCATGGACGAAGCCATGCACCCCCTCGCGCTGCTGTGCTTCGGCCTCTACGGCGAGGTGCTGCCCAACCAGAACGGCGCGCCCGTCCGCACCATCATCCCGTGGAAGTACGGCTTCAAGAGCTGCAAGTCCATCGTGAAGGTGAGGTTCGTCGAGAAGGAGCCGAACACTTCGTGGAACACCTCCGCGCCCAACGAGTACGGCTTCTACTCCAACGTGAATCCCACGGTCGACCATCCGCGCTGGAGCCAGAAGGACGAGCGCCGCATCGGTGAGTTCAAGCGGCGGCCCACGCTCATGTTCAACGGCTACGGCGACCAGGTCGCCTCGCTCTACGCCGGCATGGACCTGCGGAAGTATTACTGATGGCACGGCTGCGCTTCCGCTGGTCGAAGATCCTGCTGTTCCTGCTCTGCCTCGCGCCGGCCGCCGAACTCGCCTACCGCTTCTGGGGGACGACGCACGGCGCCGAGCCCGACCTCGGCGTCAACCCGCTCGAGTACCTCACGCACGCCACCGGCGACTGGACCATCCGCTTCCTCATGTTCACGCTCGCGGTCACTCCGCTGCGCAAGCTGCTGCGGATGCCGGTGCTCGTCCAGTACCGCCGCATGCTGGGACTGTTCGCGTTCTTCTACGGGCTCGCACACCTGACGACCTACCTCTGGTTCGACAAAGAGTTCCACTTCGCCGAGATCCTGCCCGACATCGCCAAGCGCCCCTTCATCACCGCCGGCTTCACCGCGCTGGTGCTCATGCTGCCGCTGGCCATCACCTCGACCGCCGGCTGGATCCGCCGGCTCGGCGGAAAGAACTGGCAGTGGCTCCATCGGCTCGTCTACCTGAGCGCGCTGGCGGGCGTGGTGCACTACTGGTGGCTGGTGAAGTCCGACATCCGCAAGCCGGCGATGTACGCCGCCATCCTTGCCGTGCTCATGGTCTTCCGCATCGCCCAGTGGACCCTGCCCGCGCTGCGCGCGCGGTTTTCCACAGGCGGCATGGCCACCGCCAAGACTTCCAGCTGAAGTACTCCTTCACCTCCACCGCGTAACCATCTGATTCCCTGCTGCTTGTCCCCTGTTTGTAATCTTTTGCAAAAGAATCCTGGCGCGCCGTTCTGCCAATGACAGTAGAATCTGCCCACTCAACCAAGGCAGAGGGAGCGCTCTTTGGACGAAATAGCGGCATTCCTATTCATAGGTGCGTTGTTCGTCTTTGGGCCGTGGGTCATCGTTGCCATCATGGGTGCGCGCCGCCGGCGCGAACGCCGCGAGACGGAAGAGCGCCTCGCCACCCTCACCCAGCGCGTCTACCAGCTCGAAGTAAAGTTCAAGGACCTGGCGCAGCGCGGGATCGCGCCCGCCGAGCCGAAGCCGGCCGCCGCGCCTGCTCCGCCTGTCGCCGAGCCGCGCCCGGCGGTCCCGGTGACGCCGCCGGCGGCGGCGCCACCGCCTCCTGCGCCCGTTCCGCCGGAACCGAAGCGCGAGCCCGCGCAACAGCCGTGGCCCAAGCCGGCTGAGTCGCCCTACTTCCCGCGCCCCACGACATCGCCCGCGCAGCCTGCGCCGGCGCCCATCGCGCCGCCTCCGGTGACGCCGCAACCGGCCGCCGCCGCGCCGCGCGCGCAGGCGTCTGTCTCGGCGTCGCCCGCGGTCGCGCCCGCGCGCATCACGGCCCCGCCCGTCACGCCGCCGCCGCAACCGCCGCGCCAGAGATCCGAGTTCGAGAAGTGGGTGGGCGAGAACTGGCTGGTCTTCATCGGTATCGTGCTGCTGGTGCTGGGCATCGGCTACGGGCTCAGCGTGTGGTGGCAGAACGTCGGGCCGCTCGGCAAGGACGCCATCGGCATCACCGCCGGCGCGCTGCTGCTCGCCGCCGGCATCTGGATCGAGCGCAAGCCCGCCTACCGGCTCTTCGGCTACGCGGGCGTCGGCGGTGGCTGGGCCGTGCTGTTCTTCATGACCTACGCGCTCTACCACGTGCCCGCGACGCAGATCCTGCGATCGCAGCTCGTGGACCTGGTGCTGCTGCTGGCCGTCGCCGCCGCCATGGTCGGTCATACCCTGCGTTACAACTCGCAGGCCGTCACCGGCCTCGCGTTCCTGCTCGCTTTCTGGACCGTCACCATCAGCCGAGTCAACGTCTACTCGCTTGGCGCCGGCGCCATCCTCGCGCTCGCGCTCGTCGTCATCGTCAGCCGCAAGCGCTGGTACATGCTGGAAGTCTTCGGCATCCTCGCGACCTACCTGAACCACTGGTGGTGGCTGCACAGCATCATCGAGCCGATGGGCGGGAACAAGGTGATGTTCCCCGAGTTCTTCGCCAGCGCCGGCATCCTGCTGCTCTACTGGGGCGCGTATCGCGCTTCGTACGTGCTGCGCTCGATCGAGCACGACGACGAGGAGCGCCTCTCCACCGTCGCGGCCATCTTCAACACCGGGCTGCTTCTGTTCGTCCTGAAGTACCAGTCGGTCACCCCCAAGTACGCGTTCTACGCGCTGCTGGTCATCGGCCTGGCCGAGCTCACGCTGGGCTGGCTGCTGCGCGCGCGCGAGCGTCGCGAAGCCTTCGTGGTGCTCGCCACCATGGGCGCCGCGCTCTCGACCGCCGCCTTCCCCTTCAAGTTCTCCGGCGGCGAGCTTTCCATCCTGTGGCTGGTCGTCGCGGAGGTCTTCTACCTCGCCGGCGTCTTCACCGACGAGCTCGTCTTCCGCCGCCTGGGACGCCTCGCGGAGCTGGTGGTCGCGGTGCAGCTCTACTGGTCGCATCCGCTGGACGCCCCGAAATCGTGGCGCAACTCCATGGTCTTCTGGATGGCGGCGCTCATGTTCGGCGCGAACTCGCACCTGGTGCCGTGGAGGTGGCCGAAGATCTTCGAGACGCAGTGGGAGCGCTTCGGCGTCCGCCTGGTCTCCTGGATGGGCGTGGCGATGGCCATGACCGCGATGTGGCTCGCGCTGCCGCAGGCCTGGATCGCGGTCGGCTGGGCTGTCCTTGCCCTGTGGCTCGCGCTCGCCGGCTACCTGCTGGCGCAGGAAGAGCTGTCCTACCAGGCGAACGTGGTCGCCATCCTTGCGACCATCGCGACGCTGGCCATCAACTTCTCCGACGAGCGGCCGTTCTACGGCGTGGTCACCATGCGCCTGCTGACCGTCTCGCTGGTCGCGGTGCTGCTGTACGCCACCTCGCGCTTCAGCATGACGCCGAAGCTTGCCACCGCCGCCGGCGGCATCAAGCTGCGCCCCATCTACACCTGGGCGGCGGCGGTGCTGATCACGCTCGTCGCCTTCTACGAACTCGATTACCGCAGCACCGAGGCTTGGATCCCCGTCATCTGGGCGCTGTTCGGCGTCGCGCTCGCCTACCTCGGACGCCGCCAGCAGGCGCGCGACCTCGTCCTGCAGTCGAACCTGCTCGGCATCTTCGCCGTGCTCTACACGCTCGTCGTGAACACCAACCACCCCGAAGCCTGGCGCTGGGGGATGTCGGTGCGCCTGGCGACCAGCGCCCTCGTCATCGGCCTGCTGTACGCACAGGCGCATTGGGCCGACATCGAAGGCTGGCCCTGGACGCGCGGCCTCGGCATGCTGCACGCCTGGGCGGCCTCCTTCCTGGTCTGCTGGGTGATGTGGTACGAGCTGCAGCCGGTCTCGGTCGCGGTGGCGTGGGCGCTGTTCGGCGCCGCCCTGCTCGAGCTCGGGCTGGTCCGGCTGGACTCGAACAAGTTCTGGCGTGCACAGGCCTACATCGCGCTCGGCGCGGCGTTCATCCGGCTGTTCTTCGTGAACCTGAACGCCGCCGGCGTGCCGGGCCAGATCAGCCCGCGCGTCTACACGACCGTGCCCATCGCGCTGCTGCTGTTCTATTCCTACTGGCGCCTCGGCAGCTTCAGCCAGCTTCCGGCCAAGGAGCTCACGCGCCGCTCCACCGCGCTGTTCTCCTGGATGGGGACCATCACGGTGGTCGCGCTTGTGCGCTTCGAACTGGCGCCCGACTGGGTGGTCGCGGCCTGGGCCGGCATCGTCGGCGTGCTGATGATGATCGGCTGGCGCAGCCAGCGTGCCGGCTTCGTGGCGCAAGCCCTCGCGCTCACCATCGCGGTGGCGTTCCGCACCTCGATGTACAACTTCTACAACCACAGCTACTTCGCGCAGCTGAGCTGGCAGCAGCGCTGGCTGCCCGCCGCCGCTGGCATCGCGCTGCTGTTCCTCGGTCTCTTCCCGGCGTTCCAGGTGCGCGAGTGGGCCGCGCGCGCCGGCGGCATCTTCCACAAGCAGCTCGTCGGCCCGCTGCTGCGGCGTCCGGAGCAGTGGCTGTTCTTTGCCGCCTCCGGGCTGCTGGCGGTGCTGCTCTACCTCGAGGTCAACGACGCGCGCGTCACCATCGCGTGGGCGCTCGAAGCCATCGCGCTCATCAGCTTCGCGCTGGCGGTGCGCGAGACGAGCTTCCGCCGCGCCGGACTGGCGCTGTTGCTCATCGGCATCGGCAAGATCGTCCTGCTCGACATCTGGAGCTTCAACCGCGCGCAGGTCGCGGTCACGCTCGTCTCGGTCGGCATCGGCGCGCTCGGCGTCGGCTTCCTCTACACGCGCTTCCAGGAGGCGCTGAAGGAATACCTGTGAGGCAGCCGCTCGTATTCGCAGTCGTGGCGGTCGCGGCGCTGGGCGCCATCTTCTTCGCGCAGCACCGCAAGGCCCAGACCATCGTCGGCCCCGACGCCATCGTGCACTTCATCGCCGACACCGAGCGCGAGCTGAGCCGGCTGCCCGCCTCCGCCACGCGCATGACCGACAGCGAGGAGATCGCCATCGGCAACGAGATCGTGCGCGACCACCTTGCGTCTGAAGCGCAACCCGCCGCCACGCCGATGGCGCAGTACGTCGAGCGCGTCGGCCTGCTGGTCGCGGCCCGCGCGCGCCGCAAGCTGCCCTACAAGATCCACTACATCGACGACCCGGGCCTGGTGAACGCCTTCGCCATCCCCGGCGGGCACGTCTTCATCGGCGCCGGCCTGGTGAGCCTGATGGATACCGAGGACGAGCTGGCCGCCGTCCTCGGGCACGAGATCGAGCACATCGACCACTACCACTGCGCCGAGCGTTACCAGTTCGAGGTTCGGCTGCGGCGCCTCAATCTCGGCGGCCTGGCCACGGTCGCCCAGATCCCGGTCGCCATCTTCCAGGCCGGTTACACCAAAGAGCAGGAGTTCGAGGCGGACCGCGAAGGCACGCGCCTCGCCGTCCTCGCGGGCTATTCGCCATTGGGCGCGGTGCGGCTGTTCGAGGCCTTCGACCGGATGCAGCGCCGCCGCACCGGGCCCGCCGACACGCCGCAGGAAGAAGCCGCGCGCCTCGCCCTCGGCACGCTTTCCGGCTACTTCCAGTCCCATCCCTTTCCCGACCAGCGCGCCGCGCAGATCCGCCGCATGATCGAGAGCGAGGGCTGGCAGGCGAAGACGCAGGAGAAGCCGCTGGCGATGGGCGGGCTGAATGCCGCGACGCCCGCCGGCTCCTCCCCGATGATCGGCAACCGCTGAGCGCTGCGCCGCGTCGCGCGCATCGCGTATCATGGCCGGTACTTCACTTCCTTCATGTCGACCGGGCAAGACTTGCCATTCTCGCGGCGCGCACAAGTGCTCATCCTGCTTGCGCTGGCGAGCCTGATCTACCTCGGCACCGCCTCCTGGCCGCCGCTGCTCGATGACGCCGACGCTTCGCACGCGCTCGTCTCCCGCGACATGAACGCGAGCGGCGACTACGTCGTGATGCGGCTCGCCGGCGTCCGCTACCTGCAAAAGGCGCCCCTGCACTACTGGATGGTCGCGGGATTGTTCCGCATCTTCGGCGAGAACGCTCTCGCGGTGCGCCTGCCCGACGCGCTCGCGATGATCGGCCTCACGCTGATGATGTATCTGTTCGGCCGCCGGTTCTTCGGCGACCGCGCCGGCTTCTACGCCGGCCTCGCCTCCGCCACCGCGATCGGCTTCTGGATGTTCACCCGCATCATGATCCCGGAGGCCGTCTACACGCTGCTGTTCGCCGGCATCTTCTACCTCTTCCTGCGAGCATGGACCGGGACGCTCGACCCGCGCGCCGGCTATTGGGGCGCCGCCGCGCTCATGGGACTCGCTGTCCTCGCGCGCGCGCTCATCGCCGTCATCTTCCCGGTGATGATCGTCGGCATCTTCGTCGTCGCCACCGGCGGCTGGCGACGCTGGCGCGAGTTGCGCCTCTTCTCCAGCGCCGGCATCTTCCTGCTGGTCGCCGCGCCGTGGCACCTGCTGGCGGAACTGCGCGCGCCCGGCTTCGCCTGGTGGTACTTCATCAACGAGCACTTCAAGCGCGCCGTCGGGACGCGCTGGCCTCCCGACTACGACGCCGTGCCGCTCTGGGCCTGGCTGCTGATGCACCTGGCGTGGTGGTTCCCGTGGGCCGTCTTCCTGCCGCTCGCTGCGCGGCTCTTCCCTCGCCCCCGCACCTGGCGCACGCTCGACGCCGAAGGCCAGGCGCGCTTGTTCTTGTTCATCTGGGCCGGATTCATTCTGCTGTTCTTCTCGCTCACCAGCGGCTCGCGCATGGAGTACTACAGCTTCGCGGCGTGGCCCGCCGCGGCCGCGCTCCTCGGACTCGGTATCGCGCGTGGCGAAGAAACCCGCCCCAAGCTGCTGGCGGGACTGCACGCCGGGCTCGCGCTGCTCGGCTTCGCCATCGCCGCGGTCCTGGGATACGCGGTCTGGCTCTCGTCCAGCGTGCCTGCCGGCACCGACATCTCGAAGCTGCTCCAGACTCGCGACACCGACTTCTACCGCGTCTCGATGGCGCATCTGCTCGACCTGCGCCCGCAAGCTTTCGCCGTACTGCGCGGACCGGCCATCGGCGCCGCCCTCGCCTTCGCGCTGGGATTCGGACTTGCGTGGTTCTGGCGCCGGCGCGCCCGCCACGTCGCGGCCACGCTCGCGCTCGCCCTCGCGCTGACCGGCTTCGCCTTCGCGGCCAATGTGGCGTTCGGAGAGTTCGGTCCGCACATGTCGTCGTACGCGCTGGCACAGGCGACGCGGCCGCACTTGCGCGCCGACGACCAGCTCGTCGTGGCCGGCGAGTTCGATTCCGCTTCCAGTTGGGTCTTCTATAGTGGCCGCCGCCGCGCCTTCATTTGGCGCGAGATCTACCACACGCTGTCTTCCATGGCCCGCATGTTCCCCGACTCCCCGCCTATCTTCCTCGACGACGCCGGCCTGGAGCGCATGTGGAACGGCAGCGGCCGCGTCTTCCTGTTCGTCCCACCCGAATTGCGGCAGCGGACGCTGGAGAGCCTCCCCGCCGAGCGCACCTTCCTGCTCGAGGAGTACGGTGGAAAGCTCATCCTGATCAACCAGCCGGTGCAGCCCGGGATGAAGAGCCTGGCCGAATCACCGGTCCCGAAGTAGCGCGGAGGTCCTGTGCTCGAGCACTTCCTGCAACTGTTCACCTACGACGACTGGGCGAACCGCGAGGCCGCGGCTTTCGTGGCGCGCGCCGCCAGGCCGCCCGAGAAGGCGCGCAAAATCCTCGCGCACATCCTCGGCGCCGAGTGGCTGTGGTACGCGCGCATCTCGGGCACGAAGTCGCCCATGGCCGTCTGGCCCGAGTTGGACCCCGAGCAATGCGCCGAGCAGTCCACGCAGCTGTTCAACACCTGGCGCGAGTACTTGTCGGGACTGGGGCCCGCCGGCCTCGGCCGCCAGGTCGAGTACCGCAACAGCAAGGGCGAGCCCTGGACCAGCACCATCGAAGACATCCTGATGCACGTGGTGATGCACTCCGCCTACCACCGCGGCCAGATCGCGACGCTGCTGCGCGACTCCGGCCACGAGCCGGCCTACACCGACTTCATCCACGCTGTCCGCCAGGGACTGCTGTAGCCGCACAAACTCCGCTGCCGGCGCCTGCATCTACTTACCTGCAGTCGTCCCGGCTCCCGGATATGCCCGCCACGATCACAGATGGCCTGATGAGGGCCGCCGTGCTCACCGCTCCGCGCCGCCTCGAGGTCCGCGCAGTCGCGCGTCCCGCGCCGCGCGCGGGCGAAGTGCGCCTGCGGCTGGAAGGCTGCGGCGTCTGCGCCTCCAACCTCGCGACCTGGGAGGGCATGCCGTGGTCGCAGTATCCGACCGAACCCGGCGGCCTGGGGCACGAAGGCTGGGGCGTGGTAGACGCCGTCGGCGCCGGGGTGAACCGGGTGCGCGAGGGCGACCGCGTCGCCGCGCTCTCCCATAACTCATACGCCGAGTTCGATGTCGCGCCGGAGACTGCGGTCGTGCCTTTGCCCGCCGCGCTCGCGCAACTGCCCTTTCCCGGTGAGTCGCTGGGGTGCGCGATGAACATCTTCGCCCGCAGCGACATCCGCGCGGGGCAGACGGTCGCCGTCGTCGGCGTCGGATTTCTCGGCGCCATCCTCACGCGGCTCGCCTCCCGCGCCGGCGCTCGCGTCATCGCCATCTCGCGCCGGCCGTTCTCGCTCGAAGTCGCCCGCGCGATGGGCGCGCACGAGCTGGTGCCGATGGACGATCACCGGCGCATCCTCGATCAGGTCCGCGACCTGACCGGCGGCGCGATGTGTGAGCGCGTGATCGAAGCGGTCGGCAAGCAGTGGCCGCTCGACCTTGCCGCCGAGCTGACCGCGACGCGGGCCCGGCTGGTCATCGCCGGCTACCACCAGGACGGCCCGCGGCAGGTCAACATGCAGCTCTGGAACTGGCGCGGGCTCGACGTCGTGAACGCGCACGAGCGCGACCCGCAGGCTTACATTGCGGGCATCCGCGCGGCGGTGGAGGCGGTGGCCGACGGAACGCTCGACCCCCGCCGGCTCTGCACGCACCGTTACGCGCTTGCGCAGCTCGACCGCGCGCTGGAAGACACCCTCACGCGTCCCGACGGTTTCCTGAAGGCGGTGGTGACGTATGACTAGGCCGGTCGCACAGGACAGCGCTGCCGTCGCCGCTCCCGCGTGCAAGCCGCGCCTTGGCTTCCTCGGCGTCGGCTGGATCGGGCAGAGCCGCATGGCGGCCATCGCCGCCTCCGACATCGCCGAGGTTGCGCTGCTGTGCGACAGCTCCGCGGCGATCGTCACGCAGGCGCGTAACGCGGCCCCGGAGGCGAACATCGCGGGCTGTTTCGACGATCTCTTGGCTGCGGATCTCGACGGCATCGTCATCGCCACTCCCAGCGCGCTGCACGCCGAGCAGTCCATTCGCGCGCTCGAGCGGGGGCTCTCCGTCTTCTGCCAGAAGCCGCTCGGCCGCACCGCGGAAGAGGCGCGCTCGGTCGTCAGCGCCGCGCGCGCGGCCGATCGCCTGCTCGGCGTGGATCTTTCCTATCGTTTCACTGCGGCGCTCCGGCAGCTCCGCGCCCTGCTGCAGTCCGGAGCGCTCGGGGAGATCTATGCCGCGGATCTCGTGTTTCACAACGCCTACGGACCCGACAAAGCGTGGTTCTACGATCCCGCGCTCTCCGGCGGCGGCTGCGTGATGGACCTCGGCGTCCACTTGGTCGATTCGGCGCTCTGGCTCCTGGGGTTCCCCGAAGTGACCTCGGTCAGCAGCCGCTTATTCGCGGGCGGTCGCCGGCTCGGTCCGCGGCCGGAGGTGGTCGAGGACTACGCGACCGCGCGCGTGGATCTTGCGACCGGCGCCACGCTCGACCTCGCCTGCTCGTGGAAGCTTCCCGCGGGACAAGACTGCGTGTTCGCGATGGAGTTTTACGGGACCAAGGGTGGCGCGGCTTTCCGCAATCTCAACGGCTCGTTCTACGACTTCGTCGCGGAGCATTACGAAGGCACACGGCGCACGGTCCTGGCGCAGCCGCCCGACGCCTGGCCCGGCCGCGCCGCCGTTGAATGGGCGGGCCGTTTGGCGGAAGGCCAGCGCTTCGATGCCCGCAACGAAGAGCTCGTGCGCGTTGCCGCGGTGCTCGACGCCATCTACCAGCGCTGATCAGCGCTCGCTCACGCTCTCCAGCAGCTCGAAGAACCCCGGAAAGGAGATCCCGACGCAACCCGCGTCCGTGATCACCGACGCTCCCTCCGCGCCCAGCGCAGCCACCGCGCAGGCCATCGCGATGCGATGGTCGCCGTCCGGCTCGATCCTTGCGCCATGCAGGGCCTGGTTGCCGGCAACGCGCATCCCATCCTCGCGCTCCTCGACCTTCGCGCCCAGCGCGCGCAGATTCTTCGCCAGCACCGCGATGCGGTCCGACTCCTTCACCCGCAGCTCCTTCGCATCGCGGATCTCCACGCCCTCGGCCGTGAACGGCGCGAGGGCGGCCAGGACGGGCAGCTCGTCGATGAGCGCGGCGGTCTGCGCGCCCGCGATCGACCCGCCGCGCAGCCTGGCGCCGGTGATCTGGACTGTCCCGACCAGCTCTCCGTGATGCTCCTCCACGTTCAACATCCGGATGGCCGCGCCCATGCCGGCGAGCACGTCGAGAATGGCGGCGCGCGTCGGGTTCAGCAGGACGCCGTCCACGATGAGCTGCGAGCCGGGCCGGGCTGCCGCCGCGCAAAGAAAGAACGCGGCCGAGGATATGTCGCCGGGAACGTCCGCGTCGATCCCCTCGAGAGGCTGGCCTCCGGCGACGGCAACGGAGGTCTTCTCGCGCGTGACCTGCGCCCCGAACGCGCGCAGCGCCAGCTCGCCGTGGTCGCGCGTGCGATGCGGCTCCGCCACGCGGGTCGTCCCCTGCGCCAGCAGCCCGGCAAAGAGCAGGCACGACTTCACCTGCGCGCTCGCCACCGGCATGGTGTACTCGATGCCCCGCAGCCTGCCGCCCTGCACCCGCAACGGCGGCCGTCCGCCCTCGGCGGCCGTGATCCGCGCGCCCATGCGCTCCAGTGGCTCGATGACGCGCGCCATCGGACGCCGGCTGAGGGAGCTGTCCCCTCGCATCTCGCATGCGAACGGCTGCGCCGCCAGGATGCCGGCCAGCATCCGCATGGTCGAACCGGAATTGCCGCAATCCAGTACCCCCGCGGGCGGGGCCAGCGCCGGTCCACGGCCCTCGACGACCACCGCGCCGTCCGCAGCGCGTTCCACGCGGCATCCCAATGCCGCCATGCAGGCGAGCGTGCTCGCGCAATCCGCGCCGCTCGAGAAGTTGCGCAACGTGGTCCGTCCGCGCGCGATGCTGGCTAGCATCGCGTAGCGGTGCGAGATCGACTTGTCGCCGGGAAGCCGCAGGCTGCCGCCGATGGCTCGCGCTGGGCGGATCGTCGCTTCGGACGTGCGTGTGCTTGTCATCGCAAATGGCCCAACAGCCACAACCAGAGTTGCCCGTTGGTGATTAAAAAAGTCGGTGATTGTCGCACGGGCAGGGACAACTCTGGCCCGCCGCTTTCATCTGACTCCTTAGCACCAGCGGTGTAAGGTCGCTGGCGCCGAGCGGTAACCAAGGTCCTCGGAGTCCCTGCCTCTTGAGTCCGGTCCCCCTCGATCAATCAGGGTGTTGTCCATGTTCGCCCGGACTTTCTTCTGTACGGCCCTCATCGCGCTGACCGCGGTGTTCTCTGTGGCGCAGCGCTCCCTGCTGTCGCCGAACGATCACTCCGCGGACGCCTCCATCGCTTCCATCAGCGGCAGCGTCCGCACGGCCGACGACAAGCCCGCCAAGGACGCGCGCGTGGAACTCGTCAACCTCACCAGCGGCCAGGTGGTCGCGGCCGGCTACACCAACCTCGGCGGAACCTTCGATTTTAGCAACATCCCGAACGGCTCCTACGAGGTCTCCGTGGTCTCCGGGCTCGACGAAGCGCGCGAGCGCATCGAGCTGCGCGGTTTGGGGGCGATCGTCAACCTGCGCTTCCCGCGCCCGGCCTCCGCCGAAGCCGGCAACAGCACCAGCGTCTCGGTGGCCGACATGAAAGTGCCGGGCAAGGCCCGGGACGCCCTCAAGAAGGCGCGCTCCGCTCTCTCCAAGCAGGAGTTCGAGGATGCGTCGCGCTACGTCGAGGAAGCGCTCGCCATCCACCCCGAGTACAGCGAGGCGCTCACGCTCCGCGGCATCTTGAAGCTCGACGCCGGCAAGATCGACGCGGCGTGCGAGGACTTCGACCACGCCATCAAGGCCGACAACGGCAATTCGACGGCCTACTTCGCGCTCGGCGCGGCCTACAACATGACCTCGCGGTTCGACGATGCGCTGCGCACCATCGACCGTGGCATCGCGCTCGCGCCCAACTCCTGGCAGGCCTACTTCGAGATGGGCAAGGCCTTCCTCGGCAAGGGCAGCTACGACGCCGCGGTCCGCCAGCTCAACAAGGCGCAGGACATGGGCCCGAAGAACTATCCGCTCATCCACCTGGTAAAGGCGCACGCGCTGCTCGGCCTGAAGAACTACGCCGAGGCGATGGCCGAGCTGCAGTGGTACATCGAGCGCGCGCCGCAGGGCGACCGCAACTCGGCGCAAGCCCGCCAGATGCTCGACAAGGTGCGCGCCTTCGCCGCCGCTCCCGTCGGCAAATGATCCTGGCAGATCAAAAGCCCTGCCCGCGGGCAGGGCTTTTCCATTTCTTGCGCTAGCGGCGCGCGCCGGCCTCGGCCATGGTCTCGCGCAGCACCTCGGCGGGGACCTCGCGCATCTGCAGGCTCACCTCGAACATCGGGGTCTCCGAGCCGCGCCCCCAGCGATTGACCTCCCAGTGCGCGCGCACCGACTGCACGTCGCTGCGCTGCGAAAGGTCGAGCAGCAGCGGCTGCTGGCCGGCATAGAACTTCTGCGGGAAGACCGCCAGCGGCTTGGCCTCCCAGGTGGCGCCGTCCACCGAGCCCCACACGCTCACGTCCAGCGCCTCCTGCTCCACGATCTTCGTGATGTTCAGCGTCAGCAAGTAGGTCTTGCCCGGGGCTGGCACGCGCGTCGCGGCGCCGTCGCCCTTCGCGGTCAACACCGTGCCGGGCGGGATCAGGTAGAGGTCAGTCATCGCAGGCATTCTAACGGCGGCGCCAACCGGTTACAACGAGCTCATGTTGGCGAGGAATTCTCCGTTCGACCGCGTCTTGCTCAGCTTGTCGATGAGCAGCTCCATGGCCTCGACCGGGCTGAGCGGGTTCAGCACCTTGCGCAGCACCCAGATGCGCGCCAGGTCCTCTTTCGGGATGATGAGCTCTTCCTTGCGGGTGCCCGAGCGCTGGATGTCGATGGCCGGGAACACGCGCTTGTCGGAGAGCTTGCGGTCGAGGATGACTTCCGAATTGCCCGTGCCCTTGAACTCTTCGAAGATCACGTCGTCCATGCGGCTGCCGGTCTCGATGAGCGCGGTCGCGATGATGCTGAGCGAGCCGCCTTCCTCGATGTTGCGGGCTGCGCCGAAGAAGCGCTTCGGGCGCTGCAGGGCGTTGGAGTCCACGCCGCCGGAGAGCACCTTGCCCGAGGGCGGGACGATGGTGTTGTAGGCGCGCGCCAGTCGCGTGATCGAGTCCAGCAGGATCACGACGTCGCGCTTGTGCTCCACCAGCCGCTTGGCCTTCTCGATCACCATCTCGGCGACCTGCACGTGCCGCGCCGCCGGCTCGTCGAAAGTCGAGCTGATGACCTCGCCCTTCACCGAACGCTGCATGTCGGTGACTTCTTCCGGGCGCTCGTCGATGAGCAGCACGATGAGCACGACTTCCGGGTGGTTGGTGGTGATGGAATTGGCGATGTTCTGCAGGATCATCGTCTTGCCCGCGCGCGGCGGCGAGACGATGAGCGCGCGCTGCCCCTTGCCGAGCGGCGTGAGCAGGTCCATGACGCGCGCGCCGATGTTCTCGCGCGCCGTCTCCAGCTTCACTCGCTCCTGCGGGTAGAGCGGCGTCAGGTTGTCGAACAGGATCTTATTGCGCGCCTCGTCGGGCGACTCGAAGTTCACCGCCTCGATCTTCACCAGCGCGAAGTACTTCTCGCCCTCGTGCGGCGGCCGCACTTGCCCGCTCACCGTGTCGCCGGTCTTCAGGTCGAACTTCCGGATCTGCGAGGGAGAGACGTAGATGTCGTCGGGGCCAGGCAAGTAGTTGTAGTCGGGCGAACGCAGGAAGCCGTAGCCGTCTGGCAGGATCTCCAGGACGCCTTCCGCGAAGATGTGCCCTTCCTTCTCGCTCTGGGCCTGCAGGATCTTGAAGATGAGGTCCTGCTTGCGGAGCCCGCTCGCGCCGGGGAGGTCGAGCGAACGTGCGATCTTGGTCAGCTCCGTGATGTTCTTCTCTTTGAGTTCTGCGATTGTCATGTTTTACCTAAGCGGTGTCACCTACGGGATTTTTTAGAAGGGGGGATACTTGGGGTAGCGACGGACGCGCCAGCCGGACTGGAGGGTGGTGCGCTTCGCGGCCGCAGGACGCGGCCACGAAGCTGTATTATGCAGCGCGCTTGTGCGCTTCTGCAAGCACTTCTGTGCGGCCGATGACCGTCTGCGGCTCCGGCGCCGAGCCCACCTTGTCCAGGATCTCATTCATGGTGTCCTGGATGCGGGTGTTCGGCTTGTGGAACTTGCGCGTCGCCTTCGCCGCCAACTGGCAGAGCTCGTAGCGGTTGGTCACCGTCTTCACGGCCGGAAAGATCTTCTCGGAACGCATTGCAATCTCCTAGTTTTGGTCTGCCCGTTCCCATGGCAGCCCGGCGGCAATAGCCCGCCTCGGACTGCTGGCCTACTCAAGATTCCCTGGGAATAGAACGGTCTGCGACCACCTAATAGATGCCGGTCGGGCATCCCAAGTTGCTCATTTTTTAAGGAGGGTCGCGGAAACGCCCCGTCGCCAGAGAGAGCCAAGATAGCGGCTGTTAATTCCGAAGTCAACAATCCATCGGAACGATTCGCGCCCAGGTTATCCATTCCGTCACCTCCATCCCCCGGGGGCGGGAAGCGATTTGTTCGTCGAATCAGCAACTTAGGGGTGGGGTAACCCTACCGTTTCAACTTTCCGGTTTCGAGTTTCGAGTCATCACTGGAACAACGGTGCGACGGACTCGAAGAGTTTTCCGGCCGGACTACGGAATCAACGGGCTGCGGCGAAAAGTCTGTGACGAGGTCTGACGGGGGTCTGTGGCCGTTCCGACGAGGGTCCGTGGGGCGGCCTGACGGGCCGGTGGGCCGATGGTGGCGGATCCAAGAAGTGAATTTCGCCCGAATCTTTGGAATCAGCAGGTTACAACCGAAAACCCGTCAAAATCCCCGGGGGATTCACCTGGAATCCCCGAGTGCAAGATGGGCTGGAATCCCTGAGTTCAAGATGGAAAAGAGCGCGAAGCCGCCAGCGATGAGAAGGCGAATATCAGAGTAGCTGGTGGATAACAACATGTCAAGTTAAATATCTATGTTCCCACCCAAGCAAAACCGGCTTGGGTGGGGCACCCACATTTTGGTCGCGCGTAGGGTGGGCCACCCGCCCGGTCCCGAGGAACGGAAGGCGCCGGTAGCAGCTGAAAGTGACGAAATGAAGATCGTCGTTGCCGTAGTGGCGCTTGGGATGGATGGGCACGGAGGGAGAGTACCGCCGGATCGGGGACGCGGGTGATAGAGGGCAGGGTTGCTCTGGAATCAGAACAGAACCTACGCGGCTTCGCCGCGGCCCAGACAAACAAGTTTGTCTGGGGCACCCACTTGTCGTTAGGTCAACTTACCTGGGCCACCCGCCACCCACTTGTCGTTAGGTCAACTTACCTGGGCCACCCGCCGGCCCTCACGCCCAGTACGTCCGATCCAGCGTCCGGTACTGGATGGCCTCGGCGATGTGCTTGGGCTCGATGTTCGCGGCGCCTTCCAGATCGGCGACGGTGCGGGCGACCTTGAGGATGCGGTCGTGGGCGCGGGCGGAGAGGCCCTGCTGCGTCATGGCGCGCTCCAGCAGGTGCTCGCAGTCCGACGAAAGGTCGCAGTAGGTGCGGATCTCGCGCGAGCCCATCTGGGCGTTGGCGTAGATGCGCTCGCCCGCGGCGGCGAAGCGGTTGAGCTGCACTTCCCTGGCCCGGATGACGCGCCCGAGGATCTTGTCGGAGTTCTCGGGCGAGGCGGCGGAGCGCATCTCCTTGTAGTTCACCGCGGGGACGTCGATGTGGATGTCGATGCGGTCGAGCAGCGGCCCCGAGATCTTCGAGACGTATCGCTGGATCATGGGGCCGGTGCAGTGGCACTCGCGATGCCGCTGGTCGTTGTGGTAGCCGCAGGGGCACGGGTTCATCGCGGCGGCGAGCATGAAGCGCGCGGGAAAGGTGAGCGACATGGCGGCGCGGGCGATGGAGACGTGGCCGTCTTCGAGCGGCTGGCGCATGACCTCGAGCACGTTGCGCGGGAACTCCGGCAGCTCGTCGAGGAAGAGCACGCCGTGGTGCGCGAGCGAGACCTCGCCCGGCCGCGGGATCATGCCGCCGCCGATCAGCCCGGCGTCGGAGATGGTGTGGTGCGGGGAGCGGAACGGCCGCGTGCCGACCAGGCCGGCGCCGGGCTCGAGCACGCCCGCGACACTGTGGATCTTCGTCGTCTCCAGCGCTTCGTCGAAGGTGAGCGGCGGCAGGATGGTCGGGATGCGCTTGGCAAGCATCGTCTTGCCGGAGCCCGGCGGGCCGATCATCAGGATGTTGTGGCCGCCGGCGCAGGCGACCTCGAGGGCGCGCTTGGCGGTCTGCTGGCCGCGGACGTCGGCGAAATCAACCCCGAAGTGGCGAGCCTGGTTGAGCGCGGCTTCGGCGGAGACCGCCATGGGCGCGATGCTGTTGCCGGAGTTCACCAGGTGGACGACGTCGACCAGCGACTTCACCGGGAAGACGTTCACGCCGGCGACGACCGCGGCCTCGCGCGCATTGATCTCAGGCACGATGAGGTTCTTGATGCCCTTGTCGCGCGCGGCGACCGCGATGGGCAGGGTGCCGCGCACGCCGCGCACGCCGCCGTCGAGCGAGAGCTCGCCGACCAGCGCGTAGTCTGCGAGCGTCTTGCGCGTGAGCGCGCCATAGCAACCGAGGATGCCGAGCGCCATCGGCAGGTCGAAGCCGGAGCCTTCCTTCTTGATGTCGGCGGGGGCGAGGTTGATGGTGATGTGCGTCGGCGGGACGTCGTAACCGCAGTTCTTGAGCGCGGCGCGGATGCGCTCGCGGCTCTCGCGCACCGCGGCATCCGGCAGCCCGACGGTGTTGAAGTTGCCGCCGTCCGGCGCCTGCATGCCCGAGACGTCGACCTCGACCTCGATGATGTTGGCGTCGATGCCGTAGACCGCGGCGCTCAGCGTCTTAAAGAGCATAGTGCTCCCGCTCAGCGCGGAGTGTACGGGTCACACCCGGGACTGGATGTGACCGTGGTCACACGAGAGAGGTCGGGCTAGGCGCGGTAGGTCGCCGGCTTCAGCCCGTTCAACCTTATATAGACGACGGTCTGCGCGCGATGGTGCGTGCTGTGGTCGAGGATCGTGCGCAGCACGCGGCGCAGCGGGACTTCGCTCTTGCCGAAAAAAGGCGTGGGACGGTCGAGGTCGGCGTCGGTGAGCTTGGCGACCGCGTCTTCCACGTACTTGTACGCCTCGTCGAGCTTCGCGATCACCTCGGCCTTGGAGGCGAACTGCTCCTTCGCGGCTTCGGCGAACTGCACGTCTTTCTTCTCCACGAAGCGCTGGTAGAGGTTGCGGACACCGTCGGCGATGTGGACCATCTGCTGGCCGAAGGTGCGGATCTCGTCGAGCGGCACCGGCTTGAAGTGGTACTTCTCCTCCGGCATCGCGTTCGCCATGTCCACACTGAAAGCGTGCGAAGTGGCAAGGGCCTGCTTCAGGTCGTCGAGTTGCGGGTTCGCGCTCGCCACCGGAGCCGCGGAGCCCGGCTTGCTTTGGGCGAGGGCCGGCACGGCGGCAGCGGCGGCGGTGACCAGGGAGTTGCGCAGCAGAGCACGGCGGGAGATGGTCATGGCGGATCCTCGCTGAATGGAGTCGGAGGGAGGATTCTAGCCGCGCGGCGGCGCCAACGCTAGGCAGCTTCGGCGGGCGTGTCGGAAGGCTCGAGGCTGACCGGGATGCACGGCTGGTCGTCGCTGGGATTCACGAGGCCGCAGCGGCTGCACACGAACAGGCCGTCGGACTCGCGCATCGTCGCCTGGTGATGAAGAAGCTCCATAACGAGTGAGAAATGAAAAAGCGGAGCGAGGATGTCTCGCTCCGCGCAAAGTCCGGAAGTCCGGCGGGCGAGCCGCCCGCCGCCACACGATCCTAACGCTCCACGGCCATGGCCACCGCGTTGCCGCCGCCGAGGCAGAGCGCGGCGATACCGCGGTGCACGTTGCGCCGCTGCATCTCGTAGAGCAGCGTGACGAGCACGCGCGCGCCGCTGGCTCCGATGGGATGCCCGAGCGCGACCGCGCCGCCGTTCACGTTCACGCGGCCGGCGTCGATGCCGAGCTCCTTCGTCACCGCCCACGCCTGCACGCTGAAGGCTTCGTTCAGCTCGTAGAGGTCCACGTCTTCGGGCTTCCATCCCGTCTTCTGCCAGATCTTGCGGACGGCGTCGACCGGCGCCATCATCACCCAGGCGGGGTCGATGCCGCTGGTGGCCTGCGCGACGATGCGGGCCATCGGCTGCTTGCCGAGCGCCTTCGCCTTCGCGGCGCTGGTGACGACGAGCGCGGCGCCGCCGTCGTTCATGCCGGGCGCGTTTCCGGCGGTGACGGTGCCCTCCTTCTTGAAGACCGGTTTCAGCTTGGCGAGCGACTCGAGCGTGGTGTCTTCGCGCGGCGATTCATCCTTCTCGAACTTG
Source organism: Terriglobales bacterium (assembly GCA_035457425.1). Taxonomy (NCBI): domain Bacteria; kingdom Pseudomonadati; phylum Acidobacteriota; class Terriglobia; order Terriglobales; species Terriglobales bacterium. The sequence continues at coordinate 6,147 of DATIBR010000179.1, read as the reverse complement.
ACGGGCGGATCGCCCTTCTTCTTGCCGGGGATCTCGACCGCGACGATCTGCGAGCTGAAGCGGCACTCCTTCCACGCGGCGATCGCTTTCTTGTGCGAGTTCACGGCGAACTCGTCCTGCACCTCACGCGGGACTTTGTACTTGTCGGCGACGTTCTCGGCGGTCTGGCCCATGTGGTAGTTGTTGTAGATCTCCCACAGGCCGTCGTGCACGACGGCGTCGATGATCTGCGCGTTGCCGAGGCGGTAGCCCTTGCGCGCCTGCGGCAAAAGGTAGGGCGCGTTGCTCATCGACTCCATGCCGCCGGCCACGACGATCTCCGCGTTGCCGGTCTGCACGGCCTGAGCGGCGAGCGCGACGGCCTTCAGCCCGGAGCCGCACACCTTGTTGATGGTCATGGCGCCCACGCTGGGCGGGAGCCCGCCGAGCAGCGCGGCCTGGCGCGAGGGATTCTGGCCGAGCCCCGCGGAGACCACGTTGCCCATGATGCATTCGTCGACCTGCGCGGGCTCGAGCCCCGCGCGCTTCACTGCTTCACGCACCACGGCCGCGCCCAACTGTGGCGCGGTGACTTCCCCGAGCGAGCCCTGGAACTTACCGATGGCGGTGCGTACGCCGGAAATAATGACTGCGTCATCCATAAAGACTCCTGATGAACTTAAGCGGGCCGATGGAACCGTTCATTATAAGATGCTCGGTCCGACAAGCCGTCGCAATTCCCCAAAGCCAGGAGGCGGAGTGCACTGTTCGAGCTGCGGCAGTCCCAACGCGGACGATTCGAAGTTTTGCGCGCGCTGCGGCGGCGCGCTGGCCGCAGCCGCGGTCGCGGTCGCGGCGCCGGCGCCGGCTGTCTCCGGCGACCTGCTCGGCCAAAAGCAGCAGGTCGCGCCCTACTGGCACACGCTGCTGATGATCCTGATTCTGGTCGGGCTGTCGATCACCGGAGCGCGCCGCGTGCAGCGCGCCGAGACCGCGCACACGCCGCGCCCGCTGCTGTATGCCACGACCATCGCGATGCAGTGGACGATGCTCGGCTTTGTATGGCTGGGCGTCCGGCGCCGCGGCTACAAGCTGCGCGACCTGACCGGCAAGCCGTGGAAGTCCGTGGAAGACGCGCTGCTCGACGTCGCCATCGCGGCGGGCTTCTGGATCGGCGCGGTGGTGGTGCTGGCGGTCACGGCCCGGCTGATCCGATTCGCGCCCAAACTGGAAGACGCGCGCAAGGCGCTGGACTTCATCGCGCCCAGCAACGCGCTGGAACTGGGCATCTGGGTGCTGCTCGCGCTCACGGCGGGGATCTGCGAGGAGATCATCTTCCGCGGTTACCTGCAGCGGCAGTTCGCCGCGCTCTCGCGCAGCGTCGTCGCCGGCATCCTGATCTCGGCGGCGCTGTTCGGCGCGTCGCACGCCTACGAAGGCGGACAGCGCATGATCCTGATCGGGTTACTGGGCGCGATGCTGGGCGCGCTCGCGGTGTGGCGGAAGAATCTGCGGCCTTCGATGATCGCGCACACGTGGCAGGACGTGTTCGCGGGCTTCGGGCTGTTCGTGCTGCGACGTCTGCGCGGATGAGAGCGAGGTTGTTCCGCGCTCGAGCGATGCACAACGCCGCGCGCGGGAAACTTTTTCGCTTGACACTGATTTTGATTGACTCTATACATTCTTCAATCGCAACAGAGCATCGTTGCAACAATCGATCGAAGAGATCGAAGGGAGAATAGAAAACATGGCAGCTAAGAAGGGCAAGAAGAAGGCCGCAAAGAAGAAGAAGAAACACTAACAGCGGCTTCACACCGCAGAAAGAAATCGGGGACGCGCAAGCGTCCCCGAAGTTTTTGGCGCGACCGCTTCCCTACTCGCCGGCGCTGAGCGCGCGCTTCTTCTCCTCGAACAACGTCTTCTGCGCATCGCTGCCGGAGAGGCTCAGCAAGCGACTTTCCAGCTTGTTCAGTTCGCGCGCGCACGCCTCGTAATTGTTCACCGCGTTCTTGAGGTGCGTGCCGAGCTTGCCGTAGACGGCGTCGAAGTCTTCGAACTCCAGCTTGAGCGACTGGATCTCGCGCAGGATGGTCTCGGCGCGCTGGCTCACCCGCATGCCGTTCATGCCGACGATGATGGTCTGGAGGTAGGCGTAGAGCGAGTTGGGCGAGACCGGGAAGACGCGGCGCTGCACGCAGTAATCGTAGATGTCGTCACCGTTCTCATCGCGGATGACGGCTTCGTAGTACACGTTCTCCGCCGGGACGTACATGAGCGCGAGCGGCAGCGTGCCCTCCGCGGGCCGGATGTACTTGCCGGCGATCTCGTCGATGCGCTTCTTGACGTCCTTGAGGAAATCGCGGCGCGCGGCCTTGCGCTCGGCGTCGTTCTCCGCCTCGGCCATGCGGCGGAAATTCTCCAGCGAGAACTTGGAATCGATGGCGACGTCGCCCTGCGGCAGGTGGACGACCGCGTCGACGATGTCGCCGCTCGCGAAGCGGAACTGCACGTCGTACTGCTCGCGTGCGAACACCTGGGCGAGCAGGTTCTCGAGCTGCATCTCGCCCACGCCGCCGCGCAGCTTGGGCGCGCTCAGGATGCGCTCCAGGTCGCCGAGTCCCTTGGAGACGTCGGCGATCTGCCGCGCCTGCTCGCTCATCTCGCCGACCTGCTTCTGCAGGCTGGCGAAGGCGCTGTGGACGGTGGCGATGCGGTCGCCGACGGTCTTCGAGGTCTGCTGCATGGCGGAGACGTTCGCGTCGAGGCGGTTGCCGACGTCGGAGCGCACCGCTTCGAGCGACGTCTGCACGTTGGTCGCGATGGACTGCACCTGCTTCGCGATCAGGTCGATGGACTTGGAATTGGTCTCGCGCAGGATATTGACGTCGTTGCGGAGCGCGGCGACTTCCGGCGCCGCACCACCGCGCGCCCGCATCAGGGCGACCACCGCCACCGCCACCGCGCCGATCGCAACGACCGCCAGCACGATCTCAGTCATCACTGCACCCCGCCCGCGGTGACCAGCTTCTCGATCTTCACCAGCTTCTCCTCGGTGGCGGGACACAGGTCCTGGTAGCCGCACCACTTGCAATGGTAGCCCGGCTTGGGAGCGAAGTTGCCGGCGCGCACGGCGGCGGCGACCTCGCGCACCTTGTCGGCGGCCTTCTGCAGCGCCTCCGGCGTCCGCTTGGTGACGACCGGCGCGTTCGTGACCATGTTGTAGAGCACCATGCGCGCCGGCGCGAGCTGCGGATCGAGCTTCGCGGCCGCGAGCGCGTAGATGGAAAGCTGCAGCGACTTGTCGGCGTCCTTCTGGTCCTTGGCCTTGCCCGTCTTGTAGTCGAGGATCCAGACGCTGCCGTCGGGCATGCGGTCGATGCGGTCGATGCGCCCGCTGACCATCACGCCGGCGAGCTCGACCTTGAATTGTTTTTCCGTGGATACGACCTCGAACGTTCCCGCGTCGGCGCGACGCGCGGCGAGGAAGTCGGTGAGCTGCTGGACGCCGTCGCGCTCGTAGAGCTCGCGCTGCAGCGAGTCGTCGATGCGCGCCTGCGCCAGCTCGGCGCGGAACTGCGCGAGCACCTGCTCGTCCGGCGGCGTGTTGCCCGACTTCACCTGGTCGAAGTACTCGCGCAGCAGTTTGTGGATGATGCCGCCGAACTGCAACGCCGCGCTCGGCTCCTCCGGCAGGCGCCAGTCGTACTTCAACTTGAACTTGAGCGGGCAGTCCTCGTAGGCCTCGATCGCCGAGGGGCTGAGCGGCATGGTCGTGACTTCGGAACGCGCCGCCAGCATGAGCCACGGCGCGACGGTGGAGACGTTGGGCAGCGCGGCGGCGGCCGCGGCGAGGTCGAGCGTGACGGCGCGCGGCGGGCGCTGCTCCCACAAGTCCTTCGCGCCGGGCGCCTTGGCCAGCGCGCGAAGGTAGCCGTCGGGCAGCGGCTTGCCGTAGCGATCCTTCTTCGCGAGCAGCGTGAGCGAATCCTGGGCGCGCGTCATCGCGACGTAGAACAGGCGGCGCTCCTCCTCGCCGTGCAGCTCCTTGGAGTCGCGCGCGGCCGCCACGTCGCCACGCAGCTCGCGCGGGAACTCGAACAGCTGCTCCTTGTAATACAGCGGGAACGAAGCCGCGACGCACCGGATGACGTAGACGTGACGGAACTCGCGGCCCTTGGCGGTGTGCGCCGTCATGAGGCGGACGGCGTCCTCTTCCTCGCTGGCCGGCAGCTCGATCACGCCGGCGAAGTCGCGGAACATCTCCAGGTAGTCGAGGAACTCGACCACGGTGCCCTTGCCGGCGATGGGCTTGGACTGCCACTTGGCCACGAACTCGGTAAAGGCGCGCAGCGCGGGCGAGCCGCGGTCGAGGCGGAAGCGCTTGATCACCGCTTCGAGGTAGGCGGCGGCGGTCGCGGCCTGCGGCGGCAGCAGCGCGGTGACTTCCGCGATGGCCGCGAGCACCTGCTTCCCTGCCGCGCTGGTCTCGAGGAGCGAGACCAGCGGCGTGTCGCGCCTGGCGGCAGCCAGCTGCGCGCGCAGCGCTTCCGGCTGCATCCCGAACTCGGGGAACGAAGCCAGGCGCAGCAGCGCGGCGCTCTCCGAGGGCAGCGCGAGCGCGCGCATGGCCGCGAGCGCGTCGCGGACTTCGGTGGTCTCGAGCGCGTCGAGTTTCTCGACCAGGAACGGGATGCCGCGGCGGCGCAACTCCGAGACCAGCTCCTCGCGGTGCGCGCCCGCGCGATACAGCACCGCGAAGTCGGACCACGACGCTTCGCCGCGCTGCACGCGCTCCTCGATGTCGCCGGCGATCTCGAAGGCTTCCTGCTCGGAGCCGTCGTGGATCACCACGGCGACGCGCGCGGGGGCCAGCGGGGCGCCGGCGGCGCGCGCGCGGCCTTCGCGCGCCGACTGCAGCGGCTCGCGCACCAGGGAAAGCTGCGGGGCGGCCGGGACGAGCGCGTTCGCCTGGATGACCTGATACGCCCAGCCCAGGATGGGCGACGTCGAGCGATAGTTGTCGGAGAGCGTGACGTGCTGCACGTTCGGGAAGGCCTGGCGGAAGCTCTCGAACGCGCCGGCGCTCGCGCCGCGGAAGTGATAGATGGCCTGGTCGGGGTCGCCGACGGCAAAGACGTTCTGCTCGTCGCCGGCCAGCAGCTTCACCAGCTCGAGCAGCGCTTCGTTGGAATCCTGGAACTCGTCGACCAGGATGAAGCGCGCTTTCGCGCGCTCCTCGGCCAGGACCACGGGGTCGGAGCGCAGCAGCTCGACGGCGTTGGTGATCTGCATGCCGAAGGTGCCGAGGTTGTGATGCGCGAGCATCGCTTCGACCTTGCGGTAGACGGCGGCGATCTCCTCGCAGCGCGCGATGATCTCGGCGTCGGAGAGCGCGTCCTGGTCCTTGCTCTTGCTCACGCGCGGCAGGGGCGCGCGGCCGGCCTTCACGTCGTCGACGTACTTCGCGTAGCGCGCCGCGTCCACCAGTTCGTCGTGGCAGCGCGAGAAGAACTCGGTGAGGTTGCTGAGGAACTTCCCCGGGTCGGCGGCCTTGCGGAAGATGCGCAGGGGCAGCTCGTGCAGGCGCTGGCGCAGGAAGACGCGCAGGTCGTACTCGTCGAGCACCTGGAAGTTGCGCTTGTGCTGGTCGAGCAACTGGTAGGCGTAGGCGTGGAAGTTGACCGCGGTGAGGTCGCGCGCCTTCTGCTTCAGCCGCGTCTCCACGCGGGTGCGCAGCTCGCCGGCCGCCTCGATGGTGTAAGTGAGCGCGACGATCTCGCCGGGCTTCGCCAGCTTCCGCTGGATGAGCCGCGCGACGCGCTCGGTGAGCACGGTGGTCTTGCCGGTGCCGGCGCCGGCGACCACGAGCATGGGCCCGCGCTCGTGCTCGATGGCCTTCTTCTGCCGCGGGTTGAAGACGCGCTCCGCCACGGGGTATCCCAGAGCGAAGATTATGCGAAGCCGGCCCCAGTAGCAATGGGGAAAATCGCGGAAAGTGTGGAAAAGGGGGCCCTAGGAGGCTAATTCGCTGGCGGCGATGGCCAGGGCCGCGATGGCCGCGGTCTCGGCGCGCAGGATGGTCGCGCCGAGGGAGGCGCTCTGCCAGCCGGCGCTCTCGAAGGCGGCCTGTTCCTCGGCCGTCCAGCCGCCCTCGGGTCCGATGGCCAG
>DATIBR010000178.1 GCA_035457425.1 Terriglobales bacterium | reverse complement strand
CCATCGGCGTGGACCGCTGGATCGAGCAGCAGCTCAACCCCGGCAAGCTCGACGACTCCGCCATGCAGGCGCGGCTTCAGCCCTACCGCACGCTGGCGATGGATCCCAAGGAGCTGCTCCAGAACTTCCCGCCGCCGTTCGTGCTGAAGGCGGTGGCCGACGGCCGCGTGCCGATGCCGAAGGACCCTGAGCAGCGCGCCGTCTACGAATCGCAGATGGCGATGTACAAGGCGCGCAACGCGGGCAAGGCCGCCCAGGGCAACGACGCCGACGCGAACGGGATGGACGACGCCACGCGCGCGCAGCGCCGCGAGGCGCGCATGTACGCTGAGCTCAAGGCCGAGCAGATCATGAGCCTGCCGCCCGAGCAGCGCGCCGCCGAGATCATGAAGCTCTCGCCCGAGGAGCGCGCGCTGCTGGCGCGCGGCATGTCGCAGGAAGACCGGCAGCGCGTGCTCGAAGGCATGAGCCCCGAGCAGCGCGAGACGCTGCTGGCGATGGCCAACCCGCGCGCCGTCGTCGCCGGCGAGATGCAGTCCGCCAAGATCCTGCGCGCCGCCTACAGCGAGCGCCAGCTCGAAGAGGTGATGACCGACTTCTGGTTCAACCACTTCAACGTCTACGACAAGAAGGGTCCGGACGCGTACCTGATCGGCGAGTACGAGCGCGAGGTGATCCGGCCGCGCGCGCTCGGCAAGTTCGAGGGCCTGCTGCTCGCGACCGCGAAGAGCCCGGCGATGCTGTTCTACCTCGACAACTGGCAGAGCGTGGGCCCGAACTCCGACTTCGCGAAGAACGGATTCCAGCAGCAGCGCCGGGGCGGCGGCCGCTTCGGGCGCCGCCAGCAACCGCGCATGGACAACGACCCGCGGGACCGGCAGCTCCAGCAGGCGCGCCAGCGGCGCAGCGGCCTGAACGAGAACTACGCGCGCGAGGTGATGGAGCTGCACACGCTCGGCGTGGACGGCGGCTACACGCAGCAGGACGTCACCGAGCTGGCGAAGGTGCTGACCGGCTGGACGGTCCGGCAGCCGCGCCTGGGCGGCGGGTTCCAGTACAACGACCGCTTCCACGAGCCCGGCACGAAGACCGTGCTCGGCAAGCGCTTCTCCGGCGGCGGCGAGGCCGTAGGCGAAGCTGCGCTGAAGATGCTGGCGCGCCATCCCTCGACCGCGAAGTTCATCTCGCGCAAGCTGGCGATGCGCTTCGTCTCCGACGAGCCGCCGGCCGCGCTGGTCGACCGCATGGCGCAGACTTTCCTGAGGTCCGACGGCGACATCAAGGAAGTGCTGCGCACGCTGTTCCACTCGCCCGAGTTCTGGGCCCGCGAGAGCTATCGCGCGAAGGTGAAGACGCCGTTCGAGTTCGTGGTTTCGTCCATACGCGCGACCGGCGCGGAGCTCGAGAACCCGTTCGTCATCGCGCAGGCCCTGAACAAGATGGGCATGCCGCTCTACGGCATGCAGCCGCCGACCGGCTACTCCATGAAGGCCGACGCGTGGGTGAACTCCGCCGCCCTGCTCAACCGCATGAACTTCGCGCTCGGGCTCGGCACCGGACGGCTCCCCGGCGTAAGGATGGATGGCGCGCGGGTGCTCGGCGATCCCGGGGCGCGCACGGCGGAGCAGACGTTGACAGCGCTGGAGGCGAAGCTGCTCGCCGGCGACGTCTCGCCGCAGACGCACGTCACGCTCGCGAAACAACTGTCCGATCCGAAGATCACGGGCGCGAGCATGACAGGCGCGAACCCCGGCGCGAATCCGGGAATCATCGCGGGCTTGATCCTGGGGTCGCCGGAGTTTCAGCGGAGATAAGACGAGGCGGGCGAGTCACCCGCCTCCACACCAGCAAGGAGCAGGCAATGAGCGTCACTCGCAGGGCTTTCATGAAGGGCGGCGCGCTGGCGGTCGTGGGGACGGCCGCGGTGCCCTCGTTCCTCACGCGTGCGGCGCTGGGCGCCGAAACCAGCGGCGGCAGGAAGCGCTTCGTCGTGCTCTTCCAGCGCGGCGCGGCCGACGGCCTGAACATCGTGATCCCGCACGGCGAGCGCGACTACTACGCCATGCGCCCGTCCATCGCTATCCCGCGCGGGCAGGAGCTGGAGCTCGACGGCTTCTTCGGCCTGCATCCTGCGATGGCGCCGCTCAAACCGCTGTGGGACCAGAAGCACCTCGCGATCGTGCACGCCGCCGGTTCGCCCGACACCACGCGCTCGCACTTCGACGCCCAGGATTACATGGAGGCCGGCACGCCCGGCGTGAAGTCCACCGAGGACGGCTGGCTCAACCGCGCGCTGCCGAAGAAGAAGGACGCCAGCCCGTTCCGCGCGGTCGCGATGGGGGGTTCCCTGCCGCGCACGCTCGCCGGTCCGCAGCCGGCGATCGCCATCGACAACGTGAACCAGTTCGGCGTGGGGGGCAACAACCCGGGCGCGCAGCCCGCCGCCAACAGCTTCGAGGCCATGTACGCGCAGTCGGTCGACACCGTGCTGCACGGCACCGGCGCCGAGACCTTCGAGGCGGTGAAGATGCTGAAGTCCGCCAACCCGGGCCGCTACACCCCCGCCGCCGGCGCCGACTATCCGCGCGGACGCTTCGGCGAGTCGCTGCGCCAGGTCGCGCAGTTGCTCAAGGCGGACCTGGGCGTCGAGGTCGCGTTCGCCGACATCGGCGGATGGGACCACCACGTCAACGAAGGCAACGTGCAGGGGCAGCTCGCGAATCTATTACGGGAGTTCTCGCAGGGCTTGGCGGCGTTCTGGACCGACCTGGGCACGATCGCGGACGAGACCGTGATCGTCTCCATGACCGAGTTCGGGCGCACCGCGCGCCAGAACGGCAACGGCGGCACCGACCACGGGCACGCCGGAGTGATGCTCGTGCTGGGCGGCCCGGTCCAGGGCGGCAAGGTCTACGGCCGCTGGCCGGGACTGGCGCCGGAGCAGCTGTACGAAGGCCGCGACCTCGCGCTCACCACGGATTTCCGCCGCGTGCTGGGCGAGGGCGTCTCCCGCCACCTCGGGAACAAACAACTCGATATCGTGTTTCCGGGCTTCGCCGGTCGCGCTCAGGACTTCCTGGGTTTGCTAGGTTAGCTCGGACTCTGGAGAAAAGGGCGGTCCCGCTCGGGACCGCCCTTTTGAGTCTCGCGACCTTCTAGTGCGGCTTGCTGAGCTCGACCGCGACTTCCTGCGCCTCGGTCTGCAGCGTGTTCTCGCCGCTCTGGTCGAGCGACGGCCCCACGCCGGTCACGTTCTTGTCGAGCCACGGAGTGAACTCGTCGAGCGGCATCAGCTCGATGTGGATACCCGACTGGTAGTTCGCGCTGTTGCCGGCGCCGATGGCCTTGCCGAACCTCCGCGTCCCCGACGGCTGCTTCAGGTCGGTCACGTCGCTGTAGAGCACGACCCGGCAGCCCTTCGCCACCGCTTCGTCCTCGATCTCGAACTGGTGCTCGCCCTCGATCTTCACCGACTCAACGCGCAGCGTCTCCAGTTCGCTGAGGAGCGTGTCGCGCCACGCTTCGGTGTCCACCGAGGTCGAGGTCTTGTTCTCGATGGGCGCCACGCACAGCGGCCCACGTCCGCCGCTGCGCCGCGAGCTCAGTCGCGGCTCCGAAGTGTCGCGCCGCGGCTCCGAAGTATCCCGCCGCGGCGGCGCGCCCGCGCCGCTGTATGCCGCCGAGCACATCAGGCCCTGGTAGTCGTCGACCTGCTTGTAGCCGCTGGGGACGTCGAAGAGCGCGGGATCGAGCGTCTCCTTCGAGAGGTCGATGGTCTCGGTGCGCATGGTGTAGGTGTTGCCCTTGTCGTCGGTCATCGTGGTGGTGACGTCCATCGGATGGCCGAGCCGCCGCATGCCGCTGCCGGTGTAGCGGATGCGGTCCTGGCAATCGGGGCGGATGCGCCCCATGCCGCCGCTCGGCCGCGCGGGCGAGGAGCACGACATGCCCTGCGCGGTGAAGTCGGCGTACCAGCCGTCCGACTCCATCTTCATGTTGGTCGCGTTGCACGCGTCGGGGCTCGAGGTCATCGCCATTGAGCTCTTGATGTGCCGCGCGCGGTAGCCGAACATCATCTTCGTCTCGCCCGTGTTGGCGGAGTTCGCGTTGATGGTCAGCGTGCCGCCCTTGCGCGGTGTCCCGCTGGGACTGGGCGGCGGAGGCGGCGGCGTGCTCGCGGCGGCTTCATCGAGGTCCGCCGGGTCCATGGGCGCGACCATGTAGGTGCGGCAGGCGTCGCTCACGGTCACGATCTGCCGCTTGTCGCACTGCGTGATGGTCACCTGGTGCATCGGGCCGAACTGCATCTCGGTGCGCTGCCGCTGGCCCTTCACGTAGGTGGTGCCCTCGGTGGTGTTGCCCATCATGGTGTTGCGGGTGGTGAGCTTCAGGTCGGCGTGCGCGGCAAGTGCGAACGCGGCCACGAAAAGGACTACGGCGATACGGCGGAGCGTGCTGTGCATGGTCCCCTCCCCATCGCGGGATGATGTATGCGGGATAGCCTCGGTAAAATCGCCAACAAGATACCACTAACCGGCGGCGGGGACGCGAAAGCGCGCGCGCAGCGCCGCCACGAACGCTTGGTCCGCCTTCGGCGACACGATCTCCAGCGGCGAATAGCCCCGCCGCCACGCTAGGTAGAAGGTCGCCGCCAGGCAGGCGCCGGTGATCGCAAAGTTCTGCCAGCCGTTGAGCGCCCATTGCCCCGCCCACTGCCACGTCCAGCGGGAGAACGGCGCGAGGTACGGCACCGGCCAGCCGTAGCCGTCCGGGCCACGCGCGCCCACGATGTCGCCCAGCAGGTGCAGGTGGAAGCTGAGCAACGCGAGCGCGGCCGTGAGCCATCGTCGCTCGCGCGCCATCGCCAGCGCGACGGCGGCGACCACCAGCGCGAACGCCAGGTTGTGCAGCATGTGGTGGTAGTCGGAGAACCACGTGAGCGGATGCGCGTTGTGCCTGGTCGCGACCTCGACGATGGCGCCCAGGCCGTCCACGTCGGGCGCAACTCCGGCCAGCGCGATGGCAGCGCGCTCGCGCCGCCCGATGCCGCGCGGCACGTTCGCCACCATCCAGCCGACGAGGAAGTGGGTGACTGGGCTCAAGTGCGCCGCAGCCTACACCGTAGGCGACGTCCAGACAACCGAAGGGTCATGCTGAGGAGCCGAGGGGTCCCGGCGCCTTCTTCAGCCGGGGTATCGGCGACGAAGCACCTGGGTTTCGCGGCAGATACCAAGGTCTTCGTCGCTGCTCGCGCGCTGGAGAAAGCGCGCGCTCGTCGCGCTCCTCAGGATGACCCATCAAGAGAGTCACAGCTCGATCAGCACGTCCTCGCCCTCGACCTTGATGGGGTAGACCGGGATCTTTTCGTCGGGCAGGTGCGCGATCGCGCCGGTCTGCGGGTCGTAGGCCCAGCCGTGCCACGGGCAGATGACCTTGCCGTCGAGCACGACGCCCAACCCGAGCTGCCCGCCGCGGTGCGGGCAGACGTTGTCGAGCGCGGCGAGCCGGCCGTTCACGTTGGCCACGCAGACCATCTTGCCCTCGACCGAGAACTCCTTGGCCTTGCCTTCGAGCGGCAACTCGGACGTGCTGCAGAGTCGCTTCATAAAAAGATTCGCTCTTGGCTCTTGGCTCCTGGTTCAAGCCAAGAGCCAAGAGCCAAAAGCCAAGAGCGTTCTGGAAACTGGAAACCCGAAACTGGAAACTATTTCGGCTGCAGCGTCTGGGCGATCATGACCTGGCGCTTGAAGTCCGCGGCCATGTCTTCGGTGAGCCGGACCTCGGTCGGCCGCTTCGCCAGCGACATGGAGTCGATCTTGTCCTGCAGCTTGAGCAGCGCGTAGAACAGGTTCTCCGGACGCGGCGGGCAGCCGATGACGTAGACGTCGGTCGGCACGATGCGGTCCACGCCCTGCAACACGGCGTAGGTATTGAACGGGCCGCCCACCGAGGAGCACGCGCCCATCGAGATCACCCACTTGGGGTCGGGCATCTGGTCGTAGATGCGCTTGACCACCGGCGCCATCTTCAGCGTCACGGTGCCGGCCACGATCATCAGGTCGCTCTGCCGCGGGCTGGGGCGGAAGACCTCGGCGCCGAAGCGCGCGATGTCAAAGCGCGCGGTCGAGCTCGCGATCATCTCGATGGCGCAGCACGCCAGCCCGAAGGTCATGGGCCAAAGCGCCGACTTGCGCGCCCAGTTGAACACGTAGTCGACCGTGGTGATGAGGAAGTTCTTCTCGAACTTGTTGTGCAGCCAGCCCATGCGTCTCCTCTGCGGAAAACGGCCTGCGGACTAACTGGCTAGTCTAGAGAGCCGCGCGCGACCAAGTCAAACCGCGCCGTCAGCGCTTGGACCACGTCCACCCGGTGATGCGCCAGCCGCTCTTACCCTTCTGCAGCGCAGCCGTGAACACCGAGTTATTCTCGCCGCCGCGTTTTCCGTGCTGCAGGAAGGTGATCTTTGCAGGGGCGACGACATACGCGCGGTCGCCCGACACCTCGACCTGCCACGGCTTCGGGAGCGTGACCACGGCGTTCGTGACGCCTTCCTTCTTGCTCCAAGTCTCGAAGTCGCGCGCCCAGTCGGCGCAGGCCGCCTTGCCCTGCCACGCGTAGGGCGGGAACTCGTCGATGATGAACGCCGGCGAAGCGCACGTCGCCAGCGCCGACTTCGTGTCGCCCTTATTGAAGCCGTCCACGAACTGGTTCACGACCTTCATCACGTCCGCTTGCTCGGTCGCTGCCAGAGGAGCGGCCATCAGGGTGACGAGAAACATGAGTGAGATCAGGCGTCTCATAGGGCCTCCGTTTCGGCCGATTGTACGGCAGTCCCAGCTCTTTCTGCGCTTGCGAGGTTCCGACCTGCTCTGCTAGAACTCCGGCACCGTGAAAACCAGCATCTGCGGTCTTCTTGTGCTGGCGGCTGTCGCCTCTTCGGCGATGTTCGCCCAGCGGGAGCGGCAACCTCCCCAAGCCGGCGCCTCGATCGCTTATGCGGACGCCGCCGCGCCCGGCCTGCCCGCGCGCCAGATCGACCTGCTCAAGATGCTCGACGCCACCGACACGCTCGCCATGCGCCGCCACGCCTGGACCGTCTGGGCCGCGATGACGCAGCCTACCTCCGGCGGTTTCCCGCGCTACCTCACGTGGTACGAGGTCTCGGAAACGTTCGGGCCCGCCGAGCTTCTCGCCCGGCGCACGTTCGCGCCCGAATTCCGCATCCCGTCGCAGAAGAACATCGGCTCCGGCGACGCCATTCTCAGCTTCAACCTCTACAACGACTCCTTCCGCTACCACGTCCGCCGCAACGGCTACCAGTCGAAGCAGAAGCTCCTGCAGATGGCGGCGAGCGGGTTCAGCGACGTCGCGGACTTCCCCAGCGACGCCATCTCGGTGAAGACCGTGTGGTGGCCCGTGCGCCGCGATGGCCTCACCGCCTTCCCCGTGTGGGACGACATGCCGACCCGCCCCATCACCTGGGGACGCGGCGACAGGGCGCTGGTCGCGATGGGCGCGTTCCAGGACCTCCCGCCCGCGCAGCAAGAGGCGATGAAGTCGCACGAGGAAGAAGGCAACGACTTCGAGGCGTTCGCGCGCGTTGTCGCCATTGACCCGCGCCGCGCGCGCGTGCCGGCGGGCGAGACCGCCGAGGTGAAGTTCTTCGACCCGCAGGACGCGAAGATGCAGCGCATCACCACGCGCCCGGCGCGCGTCGTGCCGATGTCGCGCCTGTTCACCGTGCAGGTGAACGATCCCAAGCTGGTCGAGTGGATCAACAACCTGCCGCTCGCCGACGAGCTCACCGTCCGCATGTGGGGACGCAAGTTCGAAGCCGGCGACTACGTCGCGCTCGTCGCCTCGCATGTCTCCACCCGCGAGATCCCCGACTGGGTGTGGTTCACCGTCTACTGGCACGACGAGCCCGACCAGGCGCCGCTCGGCAGCGACCGCATCGCGCAGGTCCCCGGCGTCTTCCGCAACTACAAGATGCACTCCGTCTTCCACGCCGAGTTGCCGAAAGAACCCGACGGCCACAATACCATCGCGTTCAACCCGTATCTCGAAGCCGCGTTCGCCTACGGTCCGAAGTCGAACTGCGCCGCGTGCCACCAGCGCGCGGTCATCACGCCGAGCGGTCCGGGCGACGTCTTCCCTGTCCACCTCGGCTACATGCCCAAGAATGACCCGTACTACAAGGGCAAGCTGCGGCTCGACACTTCCTGGTCGCTCGCCTTCGAAACGAAGTAAAGTCCGGCGCTCTCCACCAGCGCGGTATAATCCGGCACCCTCTACCCTATGCAAGTCGCTCCCGGAACGCATCTCGGCCCTTACGAAGTGCTCGCCGCCATCGGCGCCGGCGGCATGGGCGAGGTCTATCGCGCGCGCGACACGCGCCTCGACCGCATCGTCGCCATCAAGATCCTGCCCGGCCACCTCTCGACCGACACCGCCATGCGCCAGCGCCTGGAGCGCGAGGCCAAGGCGATCGCGATGCTCTCGCACCCCAATATCTGCACGCTGTTCGACGTCGGCCACCAGTCGGGCGTCGACTTCCTCGTCATGGAGTACCTGGAGGGCGAGACGCTCGACAAGCGGCTCGAGAAGGGCCCCCTGCCGCTGGACGAGATCTTGAAGATCGCCGTGCAGGTCGCCGACGCGCTCGAGCGCTCGCACAAGCAAGGCATCGTGCACCGCGACCTCAAGCCGGCGAACATCATGCTGACCAAGGGCGGCGCCAAGCTGATGGACTTCGGCCTGGCCAAGGGCAGCGAGAGCGCGCCGCTCGCCACCGCGCTCACCGAGATGACCGCCGACAACAAGAAGCTGACGGCGGAGGGCACCATCGTCGGCACCTTCCAGTACATGTCGCCGGAGCAGCTCGAGGGACACGAGGCCGACGTCCGCACCGACATCTTCGCGTTCGGCGAGGTCCTTTACGAGATGGCGACCGGCAAGCCGGCCTTCTCCGGGCGCACCAAGGCGAGCCTGATCGCGTCCATCCTCTCCGCCGATCCCAAGCCGCTGACCGAACTGGCGCCCATGACGCCGCCGGCGCTGGACCGCGTCGTGCGCACCTGCCTGGCAAAGGATCCCGACGAGCGCTTTCAGACCGCGCACGATCTCAAGCTGCAGTTGCGCTGGATCATGGAAGGCGGCACGCAGCTCGGCATCCCCGCGCCTCTCGCGCATCGCCGCAAGAACCGCGAGCGCCTGGCCTGGGCCTCGGGCGTGCTGCTCGCGCTGCTGGTCGCCGCCGGCTTCCTCGTCTACCAGCGCACGCGGCCGCGCGAGCTCTACCAGTTCACCGTGATGCCGCCGGAGAAGAACGCCTTCAACTTCCGTGGCCTGGCGGGACCGCCCGCCGTCTCCCCCGATGGCAGGCGAGTCGCGTTCGTCGGGACCGTCGTCGGACGCATCGGCGACCGCGCGCTCTGGCTGCGCAGCCTGGACTCGGTCGAGGCGCGCCCCCTGAGCGGCACCGAGGGCGCCATCTATCCGTTCTGGTCGCCCGACGGACGCTTCCTCGGGTTCTTTTCCAACGGCAAGCTGAAGAAGGTCGAGATCTCTACCGGTGTGGTGCTCAACATATGCGACGTCGCCGAAGGCCGCGGCGGCGCATGGAACGAGCAAGGCGTCATCCTCTTCGGCCAGCGCGATGGGGCGCTGCTGCGTACCACCGCCGCCGGCGGCGCCGGGCCGGTGAAGGTCACCGAGCTCGACCGGCAGGTCAGCCAGACCAGCCACCGCTTCCCGTACTTCATGCCCGATGGCGACCACTTCATCTACGTCGCGCAGGGCGCCCAGACCAGCGCGTTCTTCGCCAGCCTGGCCGACCCGGCCAAGGCGACCCGCCTCGACGAAGTCACCGCCAACGTTGCCTTCGCCGATGGCCGCCTGCTCTACACGCGCGAGAGCACGCTGCTCGCGCAACCCTTCGATCCGGTGAAGGGCACGTTCTCCGGCGAGCCCGCACCCATCGCCGAGCAGGTGCAGGTGGACCCGCAGTTCAACTTCGCGGTCTTCTCCAGTTCCAGGAACGGCGTGCTCGCGTTCCAGTCCGGCGCCGTCGACGTCGGGACCAGGCTGATCTCGGTCGACCGCAAAGGCGCCGAGACGCTGCTCACCACCGAGCCCTCGATGATCGGCGCGCTGGCGCTCGCACCCGGCGGCAAGCTGGCCTTCTCCATCCGCGAGCCCGGCGGGACGCACACCAACATCTGGAACTTCGATCCGGTGGCCCGCCAGAAGTCGCGCTTCACCTTCGACGACCAGTCCTGCTGTCCGTATTTCTCACCGGACGGCAGTAAGCTGCTCTACGCAAGCTCCGCCGCCGTCAGCGGCGGCTCCCGCGCCACCAGCATTCGGCTGAAGCCCGCCTCTGGGCTTGGCAGCGAGCAGGTTCTGCTGGAAACACCCGACGAGGTCTACCCTTCCGGCTGGAGCCCCGACGGCAAGTACGTCGTCTTTGAAAAACACGCGGTCAGCCCGCAGGTGAAGTGGGAGGTGTGGGCGCTGCCGACCAGCGCCGGGGGCAAGCCGTTCCTGCTGCTCAAGATGGACGCCGACGCGCGTGGCCCTAGCGTCTCGCCCGACGGCAAGTGGCTCGCCTTCAGCGGGCGCGACTCCGGACGCTACGAGATCTACGTCGTCCCCTTCCGGCCCGACCCGAACGACGCCACCCCCAAGGGCAAGTGGCAGATCTCCAGCGGCGGCGCGCTCCAGTCCACCTGGAGCAGGAACGGAAAGGAACTCTTCTTCAGCAACTCGTCGTACACCACCCTGCTTACCGCGGAGATCACCGCGCAGGACGATAACTTTTCCGCCGCCGCGCCCAAACCGCTCTTCGATCTGAACCCGCACCCGGTCTTCAACCAGTTCTACTACCCGTCTCCCGACGGCCAGCACT
Source organism: Terriglobales bacterium (assembly GCA_035457425.1). Taxonomy (NCBI): domain Bacteria; kingdom Pseudomonadati; phylum Acidobacteriota; class Terriglobia; order Terriglobales; species Terriglobales bacterium. The sequence goes on along the minus strand of DATIBR010000178.1, from coordinate 13,871 downwards.
TCTACATGACCGTCTACAGCCAGGGCAGCGCCGAACCGTTCACCATCACCGTGAACTGGCCGGAGAAGCTCAAGCACTGAGCGCGGGTGACCTTCCGCCGGTTGCGCCGTCCAACTTCCTCTGCTAGAACTTCCGGTCCTCAACTTTCTATTCGGAGCGCGTCATGACCTTTTCTCGACGCACCTTCCTGGCCGTCTCGGCGGGCGCCGCGGCGGCCGCGCTGGCCGACGAGCTCTACGGCCTGCCCCAGGCGATGGCCACCAACACCGGCGGCGCTCCTTCTGCGGAGCTCGCCAAGCTCGCCGCGATCGCGCTCGATCGCGCCAAGAAGCTGGGCGCCAGTTACGCCGATGTCCGCATCAACCGCTACCGCGACCAGGTGGTCGCGCTGCGCTCCAATCCCGATCGCGACTCCGGCAAGTTGAACCACGTGCCCAGCGTCAACGAGACGCAGACCTTCGGCTTCGGCGTCCGCGTGATCGCCAACGGCACCTGGGGCTTCGCGGCCAGCAACGTCGTCTCGCCGGAGGAGATCGCGCGCGTCGCCGGCGTCGCGGTCGCGGTCGCGAAGGCCAACGCCGCGCTCCAGAAACAGCCGGTGAAGCTCGCCGCCAACAAGACCTACGTCGACAGGTACACCACTCCGTTCAAGCAGGATCCGTTCAGCGTCTCCATCCCGGAGAAGCTCGAGCTCTTGCAGAAGGCCAACACCGAGGCTAAAGCAGTACCTAAGGTATTCTCGGCAAACTCTTCCATCGTCACGCACGTCGAGGACCGCTTTTTCGCCTCCAGTGAAGGCTCGCGCATCCAGCAGTACGTGGTGCAGAACTACGGGCAGCTCGGCGTGCAGGCCGTGGACCGGCAGGCCGGCATCGCGAGGACGCGCAACTACTCGCCCTCGCCCGTCACCGCCGGCTACGAGGCCATCGTGGAAGGCGACCTCGCCGGCAACGCGCGCCGCATCGGCGAGGAGGTGGTGGAGCACCTCTCGGCCCCGCCCGTCACGCCCGGCAAGAAGGACGTGGTGCTGATGCCCAACCACCTTGCCCTCACCATCCACGAATCTGTCGGCCACGCCACCGAGCTCGACCGCGTGCTCGGCTACGAGGCCAACTACGCCGGCACCTCGTTCCTGAAGACCAGCGACCTCGGCAAGCTGAAGTACGGCAGCGGGTGGATGAACATCGTCGGCGACCGCACGCTGGAGCGCGGCATGTCCACCTGCGGCTACGACGACGACGGCGTCAAGACCACCTCATTCGACATCGTGAAGAACGGCACGCTGGTCGGCTTCCAGACCATCCGCGACCAGGCGCACCTCATCGGCGAGAAAGAATCGCGCGGCTGCTGCTACGCCGACTCGTTCGACTCCGTCCCGTTCCAGCGCATCCCCAACGTCTGGCTGAAGCCGGGCGAGAAGCCGATGACGCTCGACGACCTGATCGCGGGCGTCGACGACGGCGTGCTCATTGACGGGCGCGGCTCCTGGTCCATCGACCACCAGCGCTACAACTTCCAGTTCGGCGGTGACGCTTTCTGGGAGATCAAGGGCGGCAAGAAGGGCAAGATGATCTCGCGCGTCGCTTACCAGTCGCGCACGCCGGACTTCTGGGCGCAGCTCGACGGCGTCGCCGACAAGCGCTTCTGGGTGAACCACGGCCTCACGAGCGACGGCAAGGGCCAACCCGGACAGATCAACGCGATGTCGCACGGCTGCTCGCCGTGCCGCTTCCGCCAGGTCAACGTGCTGCTCACGGATTAGGAGCGCCGGCGTCTCGCCGGCAGGGGCGCGGGCTTCTTGCCCGCGCGATCAAAGCAGGATTGAAGGAGAGCCAAGATGCTGATGACGCGCGACGAAGCCAAGATCCTCATCGACAAGATCCTCTCCTACTCCAAGGCCGACGAGTGCAACGTCTCCATCGGCGCCTCCGACATCGCCAACAACCGCTTCGCCAACAACTCCATCACCACCACCGGCGAGTCGAAGGCGATGGCCATCACCATCTCCTCCACCAAGGGGACGAAGACCGGCACCATCGCGACCAATGAGACCAGCGATGCCGCCCTCAAGGCCGCGGTCGCGAAGTCGGAAGAGCTCGCGAGCTACGCCCCGCCCGACCCCGAGTACATCGAGCCCATCGGCCCGCAGAAGTATCCCGAGATCCCCGGCGCGTTCGACCCGGGCACGGCCGACGCCGGCCAGAAGGAGATGAACGCGGGCGTGGGGCCGGCCATCGCGGAATGCGCCAAGAAGGGGCTCACCTCCGCCGGCTACGTGGAACGCGAGGCCGACGCGCTCGCCATCGGCAACAAGCGCGGCAACTTCGGCTACGCCATGCAGACCAACGTGAACTATTCCGTCACGGTGCGCACGCCCGACGGCACCGGCTCCGGCTGGGCGCGCGCCGACGGCACCCGCATGAGCGAAGTCGATTTCTCCGCCGCCGGCCGGTACGCCATCGACAAGGCCGTGATGTCGCAGAAGCCCCGCAGGCTCGAGCCCGGCAAGTACACCGTGGTGCTCGAGCACGCCGCCGTCCAGGAGATGGTGCCGCAGGTCTTCGGCGCCTTCAACGCGCGCAACGCCGAGGAAGGCCGCTCGTACCTGTCGAAGAAAGGCGGCGGCACCCGGGTGGGCGAGAAGCTGTTCTCCGAGAAGATCACCGCGCGCAGCGACCCGTTCGACCCGCGCAATCCCAGCCTGCCGTGGTCCGGCAACGTCGCCACGCAGCTCTCCGGCGTCGGGCAGTTCTTCTTCGGCGGCGGCGGCGGCGGCGGCGCCAGCTTCCTGCCGTCCCAGAAGATGTCGTGGATCGAGAACGGCGTGGTCAAGAGCCTGGCCTACAACCGCTACTGGGCGATGAAGAAAGGCGTGCCGCCCACGCCGAACCCCGGCCAGGGACTGATCCTCGAAGGCGAAGACCACTCGGTCGAAGACCTCATCAAGTCCACCGAGCGCGGCCTGCTGGTCACGCACTTCTTCTACATCCGGTTCGTGAACCCGCAGACCATCCAGCTCACCGGCCTCACGCGCGACGGCCTGTTCATGATCGAGAACGGCAAGGTCGCGTACCCGGTGATGAACTTCCGCTGGAACGAGAGCCCGGCGGTCGTGCTCGCCAACGTCGAGATGCTCTCCCGCCCGAAGCGCATCGGCAACAGCATCCTGCCGGCGATGAAGGTGCGGGACTTCAACTTCTCGTCGCTGTCGGACGCCGTCTAGTGATTTGCGATTTGTGATTTGTGATTTCTGATTTCCTAGCGTCGCCGGACAGTCTGGCGTGTGGCGGCGAATATCGCGGTCAGCTCATCGGCTTCGCGGTACAACTCCCTCAGACGCTCGGGCTTGACGATGCCCGACTCTGATAGCAGCTCGAGCCAGAACGCGGTTTCGTCCGCCTCTTCGACTACCACGCCGATGCGAGCGATGAATTCAACTCTAGAGCGGGATCGGCACGCTGCTCTGTAGTTCGCCGCCAGAACGGAGTAACTGTTTTCCGAGAACCTGAGCGTCGGTTCGTTGCGGCAAAGCCTGGAATAGCTTGAGTATCCGCAGCGCGAATGCTTTTGTCCGTTTCCTCATTACTTCCGGTCCGATCTCGGACATGGTCTCCTCCTCCCGCAAATCACAAATCAGAAATCACAAATCACAGATCCTCAGTAGATCTGGTACGGCGGCGCGGGGGACCGCACGTTCGGCTTCTCGGCCACCAGCAGCAGCGCCCCGATGCGCTTGAAGTCGCGCAGCTCCTCGGCGCTCTTGAACCACTTCCCGGAATACTCGTCTGGCGTGGGCGAGAGGTCCGGTACGCGGCGCGCCTCCACGCCCTCGAAGCCGTGATCTTTGAGCATCTGCACGTACTCGTTCTCCGAGCGTGCGTGCACCGGCACCTTCAGCTCCTCCACCCAGCGCAACGAGTACGGGTTCTCCTCGTACAGGTTGATGAGGATGAACAGCTTCCCTTTCGGCGCCAGCACGCGGAACAGCTCGTGGATGGCGCGGTCCTGGTCGCCGTAGTAGTAGAAGCTCTCGACCGAGAGGACTTTGTCGAAGTAGTTCTCTTCCCACGGGATCTGGTGCGCCGAGCCCCACACGAACATGATGTTGTCGAAGTCCTTCGAGCCCGAGCGCGCGCGACGGATCATCTCGTCGGAGATGTCGACGCCGACGACCTGCCCGTGGCCCTGCGGGCCGTCGCCCACCATGCGCGCCAGGACGCGCGTGGCCCAGCCGGCACCGCAGCCCATGTCGAGCACGCGCTCGCCCGGCCGCAGGTCCATCTGGCGGAGCGTCTGCTCCACGATGGAGGCGTGGTGGCGCTCCATCTCCTCGCCGCGGCCCGCGGCCGCCCACTCGTTGAACTCCTTCTGCATCTGCTCGTCCACGGACAAAGGCCGCTTCTCGGTCATGCGTCTATGCTATCGTTTCGCGACGTTCTCCGACCAATGGCGACGAAGCCCCAGGCGCCCGAGCCGCTCTACTGTCCGCGTTGCGCGCGCGAAGTCACCGACCCGCTGACTTGCGGCGATTGCTCCGCCGTCATCTGCCGCGCCTGCGGCACGCCGCTCGAAGCCGCCGCCGACCTGGGGATGGGATAAAGGATGACCGACGCCGCCCGCACCGCCGCTCAGGACTCGACCGAGCAGCCCTCGCTCATCCGCGGCCTCTCGCTGCTCGACTCCGTCCTGCTGCTGGTCGGCGGCATCATCGGCTCGGCCATCTTCCTCGCCGTCTCCGACGTCGCCGAGCACCTCGCGCATCCGCTCCTCTTCCTCGGCGTGTGGGTCGCCGGCGGCGCCATCTCGCTGCTCGCTTGCTTCGCCTTCGCCGAGCTCGGCGCCATGTTCCCCAACTCCGGCGGACAGTACGTCTACCTTCGCGAAGCCTACGGCAACCTCTACGGCTTCCTCTTCGGCTGGATGGTGCTGTTCATCAACTTCAGCGGCACCACGGCCGCGCTCTCGGTCGGCTTTGCCACGTACCTGGATCAGGTCGTGCCCTACGGCGCAAAGCTGGCGCTCTTCCAGCTCGGCGGCTGGGGGCCCACGCGCGGCCAGTTGGTCGCGCTGCTCGCCATCGCCTTCGTCACCTGGGTCAACGTCGTCGGACTGCGCCGCGCCGCCGTCTTCCAGAACATCGCGACCTGGGCCAAGTTCGCCGCCATCGCCGTGTTCGTGGCGCTCGGCCTGATCTTCGGACGCGGCTCGGCGGCGCACTTCACCACGCCGGCCCCGGTGAGCGAGCCCATGCCGCTCGTCTCCGCCATCCTGCTCGCACTCACCGGCGTCTTCTGGGCCTACGACGGATGGAACTACATCACGTGCGCCGCCGGCGAGGTGAAGGATCCCCAGCGCAACATCCCGCGCGCGCTCGTGCTGGGCGTGATCGCCGTCGGCACGATCTACGTGGCACTGAATGTGGTGTACCTCTACGCCCTACCGCTGGCGCAGATCAAGCAGGAGCGCACCATCGCGCAGGCCGCCGCCGTGACGCTGTTCTCCCCCGGCGCGGGCCGCTGGATGTCGTTGCTCATCGCCACCTCGTGCTTCGGCGCCGCCTCCGCCTGCACGCTCGCCGGCGCGCGCGTCGTCTATGCTATGGCCTGCGACAAGGCATTCTTCCCCCAGCTCTCCTACGTCCACCCGCGTTACCGGACGCCCTCACGCTCGCTCGTGGTGCTGGGCGCCTGGTCCGGTGTGCTGGCGCTCAGCGGCCGCTACGACGAGCTCTACACCTACGTCATGTTCATGGGCGTGATCGCCTACGTCGGCACGGTGGCGGCCCTGTTCGTGTTGCGCCGTACCCGGCCGGACGTGCCGCGGCCTTATCGCTGCACCGGCTACCCCGGGCTCCCCGCGATCTACCTGGTCATCGGGAGCATCTGGGCCGCGATCGTGGCTTATACGAATCGCAAGGAAGCGCTCGTCGGTGTCTTCATCATGCTCATCGGCGTCCCGGGATACCTGTACTGGAAGCGCTCGGCACGAAAGCCGGAGCAACGGTAGCCTGATCTTCCATGAGTGCAGTACGATGATCCGCTGACCACGCCATGGACACCACGCTCGAAGCCATCATCCGCAACTACGACGACACCGCGCCGCTGGAGCGCGCGCACACCATCCCCGCCGAGTGGTACACCGACGAGCGCGTCGCCGAGCTCGAGCGCCGGACCGTCTTCGCGCGCAGCTGGCAGATGGTCGGCCGCGCCGAGCAGCTCGCGCACCCCGGCCAGTTCATCACCGCCGAGGTCGCCGGCGAGCCCATCGTCGCGGTGCGCGGCGCCGACCAGCAGCTGCGCGCCTTCTACAACGTCTGCCGCCACCACGCCGCCGCCGTCATGACCGAGCCCTGCGGCACCGCGCAGCACCTGCGCTGCCCGTATCATGGCTGGACCTACGGCCTCGACGGCGCGCTCAAGGGCGTGCCCGAGTTCGACGGCGTCCAGTGTTTCGAGCGCAGCCAGATGGGCCTGGTGCCCGTGCGCGTCGAGCTCTGGGAAAAGTTCGTCTTCGTCTGCCTCGACCCCAACGCCGTCTCGCTCTCCGACTACCTCGGCGCCATGGTCCAGCAGTTCACCCCGATGCACCTGGAGAAGCTGCACTTCGCTGAGCGCCGCGTCTTCGAGCTCAAGTGCAACTGGAAGGTCTTCGTCGACAACTACCTCGACGGCGGCTACCACGTCCCGCACCTGCACAAGGGACTGAACTCCATCCTCGAGTACAAGAACTACACCATCGAGAACAACGGCCGCTTCTGCCTGCAGTCCAGCCCCATCGATCCCTCGGGCGGCGAAGCGATGACCGCGCAGGTGCGCCAGGGCCAGGCGCTCTACTACTGGCTCTATCCCAACGTGATGTTCAACTGGTACGAGGGCTACCTCGACACCAACCTCGTCTTCCCCCTCGCCATCGACCACATGCTGGTCGCGTTCGACTTCTACTTTGCCGACGTCAGCCCCGCATCGGCAGCGCGCAACAAGCAGAGCATGGACGTGAGCGAGCGCATCCAGGACGAGGACCACTCCATCTGCGAGTCGGTGCAGCGCGGCCTGAAGTCACGCGCCTACGGGACAGGACGTCTATCGGTGCGCCGCGAGGCCGGCGAGCACCTCTTCCATCGCCTGCTGGCGCAGGACTTGCGCAGCGGCTTGGCGAAATCGACCGCCGCCGACTGATTTAGGAGCGCTGGCCTCCAGGCCGGCAGGGGCGGCGGCGTCTCGCCGCCGTGCTCAGCGCAGCTCTTTCGCGATCTCTTTCGCCGCGTTTGCGCCCGAGCCGCCCGTCAGCCCGTTCCCCGGGTGCGTCCCGGAACCGCACAGGTACAGCCCCTTCAGCGGCCCGCGATAGCGCGCCCAGCCCAGCAGCGGACGCATGGTGAACAACTGGTCGATGGAGAGGTCGCCGTGGAAGATGTGTCCGCCGGTCAGCCCGTAGCGCTGCTCGAGGTCCACCGGCGTCAGCACCTGGCGGCCCTCGATGAGCGCGCTCAGCCCGGGCGCGTGCTGCTCCAGTGTGCTGACCACGGTCTCGCCCAGGTTCTCGCGCTGCGAGCTCCAGTCGGTCGCGCGCAGCCGGTAGGGCGCATGGTGCACCGCCACCGACATCACGTGCTTCCCCGCCGGCGCAAGCGATGCGTCCAGCACCGTCGGCACGCTGACGTCTAAATAAGGATGCTCCGGAAGTCGCCCGTACTTCGAGCCGTCGAACGCGCGCTCCAGGTAGTCGATCTCGTGACCGATGTGGATGCGTCCCGCCGGCACCTCCGGCAGCGCCTTGAACTTCGGCTTCGCGCCCAGCGCCAGGTGGACCTTCGCGGTCACGCCGCGCGAGCGGTAGTTCTGCAGCTTGGCGATGAAGCTGGGCTCGAGCTGCGTCGGGTCGATCAGCTTCAGGAAGGTGCGCCGCGGGTCGGCGGAGGAGATCACGGCGTCCGCGGAAAGCTCTTCGCCGCTCGCCAGCGCGACGCCGCGGACCGCGCCGTCCTTCACCAGGATGTGCGCGACCTCGGCGCCGGTGCGGATCTGCGCGCCCGCGCTGCGGGCCGCGTCGGCGAGCGCCTCCGCCAGCGCGCCCATGCCGCCGCGCGGGAACGCCGCCGTTCCCGCCGGGTGCGGGTCCGCCGCCGCGTGCAGCATCAGCGCCATCGTCGAGCCGGCAGACCATGGGCCGAAGTTCAGCCCGAAGATGCCGCGCGCCGCCAGCGCCGCGCGCAGCAGCTCCGTCTCGAACCACTCCCCCACGAAATCCGCCACTGCCATCGGTCCCCAGCGCAGCAGGCGGAACATGTCCTTGCGGCCCAGCGCGCGGAACTTCCGCCCGGCGTTCAGCATGCCGAGCGCGTCGCGCATCGACGGATCGTCGATGTCCGGCGGCGTGAGCGTCAGCACCTCGGCGATCACCGCGCTCACCTGCCGGAGCGTCTTCGCGAACTCGGGGTAGCGCTCGCCGTCGCGCGCCGAGAACTGCGCGATCGCGCCCGCGGTCTTGTTGATGTCTTCGTAGAGCGGCAGCGCGCGGCCATCGGCGCCCAGCGCAGTCAGCCGCGGGTCGGGCCGCAGCATCTCCATCTTCAGCTTCAGGTCGCGCGCGACGTCGGAGCGCAGCGGGCCTTCCGCGTGCAGTACCGCCGAGCACCGGAAACCGGGATGGAACTCCTCCGTCACTGCCACGCCGCCGACGTGCTCGCGCCGTTCCAGCACCAGCGGCTTCAGCCCGGCCTTGGCCAGGTAGAAGGCGGCGACCAGGCCGTTGTGGCCCGCGCCCAGCACGAGGATGTTCTTGGCGGCGATGGCTACGCGGCTCCTTGCTTCATCTCTTTGAGCATCTCGATGGCGGCCAGCCGGCCCGGCGCGCCCATGATGCCGCCGCCCGGATGCGTGGCCGAGCCGCACATCCACAGCGACTTGATGGGCGTGCGGTACTGCGCCCAGCCCGGCACCGGCCGCAGGAAGAACAGCTGCTCCAGCGACAGCTCGCCCTGGAAGATGTTGCCCTCGGTCAGCCCGAACTCGCGCTCCAGGTCGAGCGGCGTCACGACCTGGCGCCCGATGATGATGTCGCGCAGGTTCGGCGCATGTTCGGCGATGGTGTCGATCACGGTGTCGCCGAACTTCTCTTTCTGCTCGTCCCAGTTCCCTTCCGCCAGCTTGTAGGGCGCGTACTGCACGAAGCACGACATCACGTGCTTGCCCGGCGGCGCGACCGACGGGTCCGTCAGCGACGGGATCACCATGTCGATGTACGGCCGGCGCGAGAACCGCCCGTACTTCGCGTCGTCGTACGCCCGCTCCATGTAGTCCACGGTGGGCGAGATGGAGATGGCGCCGCGCAGGTGCGCGCCCGGTCCCGGCATGCTCTTGAAGTCCGGCAGCGCGTCGAGCGCCAGGTTCACCTTGCCCGACGACCCGCGGTACTTGTACCGCTTCACCTCGTCGAGGAACTCGTCGGGCAGCTGCCCGGGCTCGAGGAAGCGGATGAAGGTGTTGAACGGGTCGACCGACGACGAGATGACGTCGGCGTAGATCTCATCGCCGTTGGCCAGTGCCACGCCGATGGCGCGGCCGTTCTTCACCAGGATCTTGGCGGTCGCGGCCTGCGTGCGGATCTCCGCTCCGAACTCGCGCGCCGCGTCGGCGATGGCGTTCGAGATCGCGCCCGTGCCGCCGCGCGCGAAACCCCACGCGCGGAACGCGCCGTCGATCTCCCCCATGTAGTGGTGCAGCAGCACGTACGCCGTTCCCGGCGAGCGCACGCCCAGGAACGTCCCGATGATACCGCTCGCCGACATCGTGGCCTTCAGCACGTCGGTCTCGAACCACTGGTCCAGGTAATCGACCGCGCTCATGGTCATGAGCTGCACCTGGTTGTACTTGTCTTCGTAGCCCAGCTGCTGGAAGCGCTTGCCCACGAACAGCAGCTTCCCGATCTCCTTCGGAGAGAGCTTCGTCGGGTCCGGCGGCACCATGTTGAGGATGGGTTTGACGAAGCGGCACATGTCGAGCATCGTCTTGCCGAATTCGTCGTACGCTTCGGCGTCGAGCCGCGAGTGCCGCGCGATCTCGCGGCGCGTCTTGCCGTGGTCGTTCACCCGCCACAGGTAATCGCCGTTCGGCATCGGGGTGAACGTGCCGTCGAGCGGCAGGATCTCGAGCCCGTGCCGCGGCAGGTCGAGGTCGCGGATGATCTCCGGCCGCAGCAGAGAGACCACGTACGAGCACACCGAGAACTTGAAGCCCGGGAAGATCTCTTCCGTCACGGCCGCGCCGCCCAGGACGTGCCGCCGCTCCAGCACCAGCACCTTCTTGCCGGCGCGCGCGAGATACGCGGCGTTCACGAGGCCGTTGTGGCCGCCGCCGATGATGATCGCGTCGTATTTCTGGCTGGGCACTGGTTACTCCTGAAGCCGTGAGTGAAACGAAACAGACGGAGTGGGGCCGTCGGCGCGGATTACAGTCCGCTGGGGAGAACGCACCAGGCTAGCAGGACGGCACGCATGCGAGAAAAGCGATTCTAGTCGAGCCGCCTCCCTTTGTCTCCGAAATTGCTCGCCCAGGTTGGGTGGCGCGGCCGCCCTCGGCCGCGACCTTTGATTTTGCCTCCCCTGTGTCTCTGTGTCTCTGTGGTGGACTTGTTTGTATAATCGCGTGCGTCGAGGAGATTCCCTTGCCCATCGGAACCGCAGTGCACGAGCGCACCTTCCCCCTGTGCGAAAGCCTGAACTATCGCGAGTGGTCGGGTTACTACACGGTGAGCGCCTACGAGGCGCACCACGAGCACGAGTACAACGCCATCCGCAACGCCGCCGCGCTCATCGACATCACGCCGCTCTACAAGTACATGGTCACCGGCAAGGACGCCACGCGCTTCGTCAACCGCGTCATCGCGCGCGATATCCACAAGGTCGCCACCGGCCAGGTCATCTACACCTGCTGGTGCGACGAGCAGGGCAAGGTCATCGACGACGGCACCGTCTCGCGCCTCGCCGAGAACACCTACCGCTGGACCGCCGCCGACCCCAGCCTGCGCTGGTTCCAGCAGAACGCGCTCGGCATGGACGTGCAGATCGAAGACATCTCCGAGCAGACCGCGGCGCTCGCGCTGCAGGGCCCGACCTCCGGCAAGCTGCTGGAGAAAGTCGTCGAAGGCGCCGACGTCAAGAAGCTCAAGTATTTCCGCGTCACCTCCGGCAAGCTCGCCGGCGTCCCCGTGGACATCTCGCGCACCGGCTACACCGGCGACCTCGGCTACGAGATCTGGATGCCGTGGCAGGACGCCGTCAAGGTCTGGGACGCGCTCACCGCCGCCGGACGCGGGTTCGACCTGCACGCCGCCGGCATGCTCGCGCTCGACGTCGCGCGCGTCGAGGCCGGCCTGCTCCTCATCGAGGTGGACTACCTCTCCAGCAAAAAGGCGCTCATCGAGGCGCAGAAGTTCTCGCCCTACGAGCTCGGCTTCGCGCGCCTCGTCCACCTGGAGAAGGATAACTTCGTCGGCCGCAACGCGCTGCTCGAGGAGCAGAAGCGCGGCGGCCCGGCGCGCCAGCTCGTCGGCCTGGAAGTCGACTGGCCCGCGGTCGAGCGCCTCTACGAAGGCACCGGCCTGCCCGCGGCCGCGCCCGCGCAGGCCTCGCGCGTGCATGTGCCCGTGTACCGCGGCGGCAAGCAGGTGGGCAAGGCGACCTCCACCACCTGGTCGCCGACCTTGAAGAAGATGATCGCGCTCGGTTCGGTCGCGACCGCCGACTCCAAGCTCGGCACGCGCCTCGAGATGGAGATGACCATCGAAGCGGTGCGCCATACCGTGCCGGTCACCGTGGTGAAGACGCCCTTCTTCAACCCTCCGCGCAAGACCGCCACGCCGGCCTGGTAAGCGGAAGCTCTTGCCTCCCGCGCGTCGCGGCGGGACAATGCCCCGACCATTCCTACAGGAGGGAATCCCATGCTACGGAGAGCTTTCGTTGCGGCCCTGCTCTGCCTGTTCGCGTCCGTCGGGCTCCTGCAGGCCCAGCAGATTGCGTTTAACAAAGTGAAGACCAGGTTCTACAAGAGCGATAAGGACCGCCGCATGGTGGACAAGGACGCCGAGCTCGTCTTCGATGACGCGGAGCGCCGGCTGATCGTCCGCAATGGCGACCGGCCGCTCAACGTCGGCTACGACGACGTGCAGAAGATCGTCTTCGACGTGAGCTACCACATGCGCGGCGGCGGGATGAGCCAGGTCGTCGGCGGCATGGTCGGCGCGGCGATGGCTTCCGCCAAGGTCAACGATTACTGGTGCTACCTCGAGTACCGGGACAAGGACGGCTCGACTCGCAAGTACCTGCTCGAGATCGACAAGGACAACGCCGAGGCGGTGTTGGAGAAAGTGAAAGCCTTGTTCCCCGAGCGCCAGATGATGGCAGATTACGAACAGTATCCCGAGCTCGACAAGAAGATGCTGAACGACCTGGATTCCAAGCACGATTTCGACAACGAGAAGCAGGACCGGCCCTTGCCTGTACCGCGCGCCGACAAGGCCCTCGTGGTCGTGGTGTGCCCTTCCCTCGCCGCGCGTTACGCCGGCAAGGGCATCCAGTTCAAGTTCCACGCCAACGATCGCGTGGTCGCGGTGAATAAGTGGGGCACGTACAGCTATGCCTATCTCGACCCCGGCGAGTACGTGGTCGCCTCGCAGAGCGAGAACGCCGGCGGCGGGAAAGTGAAGCTTGAGGCGGGCCAGGAATATTACTTCTTCCAGGACACCTTCATGGGCACGTGGAAGGCCAAGACCGGCCTCTCGCGCCACAGCAAGGAACTCGTGATGTACGAGCTGGAAGGAACCTACTATTCGGATTGGAAGCGAAAGTCGAGCGGCGACCCGCAGAGCGCCGCCGCTGCCGCCCTGCGAAAGGAGTGACCCTTTGCGTTTCTTCGATCGCCTGCAACCGCTCGCCCTGCTGCTCGCGCGCCTCGTCCTCGGCGTCATCATGACGGTGCACGGCTACCCGAAGGTCTTCGGCGGATTGCAGCAGTTCGCCGGCACCGTGAGCGGCTTCGGCTTTCCCGGATGGATGGGCTACCTCGCCGCCTTCACCGAGTTCCTTGGCGGCCTCTTCCTCATCTTCGGCATCCTCACCCGCTTCGCCGCGCTCGGCACCTTGTGCATGATGATCGTGGCGATCTGGAAGGTGCACTGGAAGAACGGCTTTGTCGGCCAGGGCAACTACCAGTTCCCGCTCGCGCTCGCGGTGCTCTCGCTGCTCTTCGTCGCCTTCGGCGGCGGACCGTTCTCGCTCGACCGCTGGCTCTTCCGTCCCGACGGCCCGCCCAGGCGTCCCAAGGCATGAGAAAAGGCGCGGCTGGTTGGCCGCGCCTTCTCGATCATCGCTTGCGACTGAATAAGGCTGGTTGGCCTACTTCTTCAGTGTGCGGATGAAACCCACGATCTCTTTCGCCTGCTCCGGCGTCATACCCTTCGCCGAATAGTTGTGCGGGAACTTCGCGTGTCCCTCCGACGTCAGGATCGACTTCGCGAGCTGGTCGTCCGACATCTTCTGCACCTCGGCCGAACTGAACGCCGGCGCTCCCATCTTCGCCCCGGCGGCCGACGGATTCCCGTCCGCCCCGTGGCAGCTCTGGCAGCTCTTGCTGTACGTGGCCGGTGGCCCGCCTGCGAACGCGCCGCAGGATAATGCGAGGATGATTACGAATGCTGCAATGATTCTCATGAGCTGGCTCCTTGCGCATCTCTGCGCATCGCCAGCATCGCTCTCGCAGGGACGCGCGGGTATGACAGCCCGCACAAACTGATGTGAGATGCAGCACAGGCCTAACGCCCGTGTTTTCACGATGTTGTGGATGGGTTGCTTGCCGACGTCGCCTAGAACTGCGCCA
>DATIBR010000177.1 GCA_035457425.1 Terriglobales bacterium | reverse complement strand
CTGAGCGATAATCCCGTGCATGAACATCCTGTTATGGGTGCTGCAGGGGCTGGCGGCGCTGGTGTACGGAGCGTCGGGCGTGATGAAGGTCTTCCTGTTCGACAAGATCAGCGGCGAGGTGCCGTCGTTCGGGGCGCTGCCGCGGCCGGCCTGGATGGCGCTCGGCGTCCTCGAGCTGCTCTGCGTCGCCGGGCTGATCCTCCCGGGCGCGCTGCACTGGCGCCCGACGCTCACCGTCGTCGCCGCCACCGCGCTCGCGCTCGAGAGCCTGGTCTTCATCGGCGTGCACGTGAAGTACGGCGAGACCGGGTCCATCGTGATGAGCGCCGTGCTCGGCCTGCTGATGGCGTTCCTGGCGTATGGGCGGGGGTTTTTAAGACCGCTCTAGGGATTTCTCCAGCGCTCCCGCAGGACCGGCGCGCAGGCCCCGCCCTTTGGGCCGGAGGTCGACAAGGGTCACGCCGGCCGCCACCAGCGATAGCCGAGCGCGATCGCGTACGGCAGGTACGCTGCGTAGGCGGAGAGCGCCCAGGCCGCCGGCGCGTCGACGCGCGCCGCGCTCCACAGCGCAAAGCCCACCAGCGGCAAATACGCGACGTAGTAGAGGAACGCGAGCCGCAGGTCGCGCCGCCGGAAGAAGATGTAGTTCCACGCGCAGTTGAGCGCCATCACCGCGACGAGCGCGCCGAGTGCGAGGTTGCGGCCGGGCGCCGGCGACTGCAGGATCCGCCAGAGCGCGAACCCGCAGATCGCGTAGTACGCGACGCCGATCACGGCCCACGCCCAGCCCGGCGCCGCCCAGCGCGGCTGCCGCAGCTCGGCGAGCCGAGCGCGGGCGTTGCCGCCGGCGAGCAGCGCCTCGAGCGCGGCCGCGGCCACGCAGATGCCGAAGGCGACGGCGGCCGGCGTCATGCGAGCAAGGCCAAAAGGCCGAACGATCTTGCTTTAGAGGCCAAAGCGGCTTACTTCACCTTCTTCAACTGCAGCTTCTCGGGCACGGAGAGCGTCATGCCGGTGATGTTGCCCGACGCGTCGCGCTCGAAGCGCGCGGTGCGCGTGGAGTCTTCGACGAAGAAGTCGGCGCCCGAGGCGTCGGACTTCTCGGGCAGCAGCTCGTAAGGCGCGCCGCCGAAGGCGAGCCGCAGGCGGTCGCCGGAAGGCGCGACTTCCACGGTCACGGTCAGGCGGTCGTCGAGGCGGTAGTCGCCGGCGAACTTCGCCAGCTCCGCCGCGGGCAGCTTGATGGCGCTGTGCTTGGGCGGCGCGAGTTCCGGGCGATAGAGCCCGGCGACGACGCCGGCGATGTAATCGACGTCGGCGCCGGCGCGGTTGGCGAGCACGATCACGGTGAGGCGGTTCGCCGGCAGCTTCTGCGCCAGCGAGGTGGCGCTGGGCGGAGGCGTCCCGGCGGGCGCCGCGCCGCCCTCGGTCCCGTGATAGCGCCCGATGTAGGCCTTGAAGCCCTGCCACGAGCCGCCGTGCTCGGTGACTTTTTCGCCGGAGGGCAGCGTCCGGAGCGACCAGCCGAAGCCGTAGGCGGCGGTGGCGGGCTCGCTGCCGGTGAGCCGCGCCGGAGTCCACATCTCCTGGTAGAGCGCGGGCGAGAGGAAGCGGCGCTCGTCGAGGCCGAAGTCCCAGTTGGCGAGGTCCATGATGGTGAGGTAGAGCGAGCCGTCGGCGGTGGTGTTGAGCGAGGGCGCGACCCACGACTGGTTCTTGAGCACGAACCGGGACTTGTCGGCGGGATCGGGCTTGAGCTCGTAGCCGGCGGCGCGGTTCGGGATGATGTCGGCTTCGCTGATGATGCGCGCGGTCTTCATGCCGAGGTTCGCGAAGATGCGCTCCTGGAGCAAGTCGCCGTAGAAGCGGCCGGTCACCTTGCGGACGAGGATGCCGAGCGTGACGTAGCCGAGGTTGGAGTAGCTCCACTTCGAGCCGGGCGCGAAGGCGAGCTTCTGCGCGGTGATGACCTTCCAGAGGTCGTCCTCGGAGTAGTCGCGCTGGAGCGCGAAGTCTTCCGGGTAGTCGCCCAGGCCCGAGGTGTGCGTGAGCAGGTGGCGGATGGTGATGGCGCTGAACTCCGGCGGCGTCGGGAGATATTTCGAGAGCGGGTCGTCGAGCGCGAGCTTCTTCTCCTCGACCAGCGTGAGCACCAGCATGGCGGTGAACTGCTTGCCGACCGAGCCGGACTGGAAGACGGTCTTCTCGATGACCGGGACGCGGTGCTCGAGGTTGGCGAGACCGTAGCCCTTCGAGCGGACGAGCATGCCGTTGGCGCGCACCGCGACCGCCACGCCGGGGATGTTCTTCTTCGCGATGTAGGCGTTGACGAAGTCGTCGACCTGGTCGGCGTGGAGGAGCGGCGCCGCGAGCAGCAGAAGTAGGACGAGCAAGCGTTTCATGGCGTGGACATGATAAATGCAGGTCCCGCGCCCGGGATGCCCTCCGTGGGATGTGGTACCGTAGCGCGCCTATGAAAGCGGTGCGCATCGCGGGGATCCTGCTGCTGCTGTGGTGCTACGGCATGCAGGTGCACATGGTGATCGGGGCGTGGCGCGAGGCGACCGCGCCGCCGGAGACGCTGGCCGAGGAGCACGTGCACGAGATGGCGCAGCACGCGGGCCACGCGGAAGCGCCCGCGTCGTCGCCGCCGTCGAAAGCGGCGATCATGCTGACGGGCGTGCTGCTGGCGGCGGGCGCAGGGATCGCGCTGTGGGTGATCGGCGCGCTGAGCCAGAGGTGGGGCGTGTGGGCGTCGGTGGTGGTGCTGCTGGGGATCGCGGCGCCGCGGATCGCGAGCGACCCGCGCTGCTGGGTGGCGTACGACCCGACCAAGCACGGCTGCCACACCTTCATGATCTCGCTGGTGCTCGGCGCCGTGGGACTCGCGCTCTGTTGGGTCTCAATGCGACATCCCGACGCTGCCGCTCGCTGAGGCCTTCTGGCGCGGGTTCCACCACAAGCGCTTCCAGAGGATGAAGCATCCGAGATAGATCACCGCGCCGATCTGGAACTGCCAGATGTGGCAGAGATGGAAGTAGGCGCAGAGGAAGGCGCCGACCGGGATGGGGATGATCAGCGCGATGCGCATCCAGACCGGCGGGCGCGGCTCACCCACGAGTCTCCGCGCGAGGCGCCGGATGGGAGGAACGTGCTCTTCGGTCATCGCGAGGGCATCTTCTCGAGGCGCATGTAGACGACCTGCGCGAGGGCGACGTGCGTGCCCTTGGCGTCGTAGAGGTCGACGTGGCAAGGGACCATGGTGCGTCCGAACTTGATGATGCGGGCGCGCGCGGTGGCGTCGGAGTTGCAGGGCGCGAGGAAGCGGATGTTCATGTCGGTGGTGGTCATGACCTGCTGCGGGCCGGTGCGCGAGAGCGTGGCGACGCAGGCGGCGGTGTCGGCCAGCGTCATGAGCAGGCCGCCGTGGAAGGAGCGGAAGATGCCGTCGTGGTCGGGCGTGTAGGGCGCGGTGATGACGGCTTCGCCGGGCTTGAGATCGTCGAGGCGGTAGTGGAAGGTGCGGAAGAGCGGGATGGCGTGGACGAAGTCGCGGAGCGCGACGAGGTCGACGGCGGGAGAGGTGGACATGCTCGCAATGATAAATGCAGGTCCCTCGACTCGCTCGGGATGACGTGCCGGTTTGAGCGTAGAATCCGAGCGGTTCGGCAGGAGGGCGACATGCTGAAGGGATTCCGGGAATTCGTGCTGCGCGGCAACGTGGTGGAACTGGCGGTGGCGGTGGTGATCGGGGCGGCGTTCGGGGCGGTGGTGGCGTCGTTCGTGGCCGACATCCTGACGCCGCTGATCGCGGCGATCGCGGGCAAGCCGGATTTTTCGGCGCTGGCGTGGACGGTGAACGGAGCGCAGATCGCGTACGGGAAGTTCCTGAACGCGCTGATCGCGTTCCTGATGGTGGCGTTCGCGGTGTACTTCTTCGTGGTGTCGCCGATGAACGCGCTGGAGGCGCGGCGGCGGCGGGGCGAGAAACCGGCGGACCCGACGACCAAGCAGTGCCCGGAGTGCGTGAGCGAGATCCCGATCGCGGCGCGGCGGTGCGCGCACTGCGCGCAGCCGGTGTAGGTCATTCCTTCTTCTTGCGCTCCGGCATGGCTTCGTGGGTGCGCTCGCGGAAGGCGGACTTGAGGCCGCGGGCGAGCGAGACGGCGTGGTCGCCGAACCTGTCGCGCATGTGGTCGACGGCGGAGAGCGCCTGCTTCCACTTTTCCTGCCTGTCCTGATCCAGCAGGTCGAGCTGTCCCTGCGAGCGCTCGAACTGCGCGACGCGGACGCCGAGCAGGCGCACGGCGCTTCCCTTGCGCCAGTGGTCGCGGAAGAGCTGGAGGGCGGCGCCGTAGATGGCAGGGTCGAGCTGCGTGGGCTGGTCGAGGGTGTGCGCGCGCGTGATGGTGGTGAAGTCGGAGTAGCGCAGCTTGAGGCCGATGGTGCGGGCGTGGAGATGGTGCTCGCGCAGGCGGCGTGCGACCATCTCGCTGAGGCGCGCGATGGTGGACTCGAGCTGGTCGGAGTCGGCGGTGTCGACCGAGTAGGTGTGCTCGTGCGAGATGGACTTGGGGTCGTCGTCGCCGCCGACCTCGGAATCGAACCAACTGCCGGCGTCTTCCCCGATGGACTTGCCGGCGAGCGCGAGTCCCCAGGCGCCGAATCTTTCTTCCAGGAAATCGGCGTCGAGCTGCTGGAGGTCGGCGACGGTGCGGATGCCGAGCGAGTGCAGATGCTGCTCGGTGACCTTGCCGACGCCGGGGATCTTGCGGACGTCGAGGGGCGCGAGGAACTCGCGCTCGCAGCCGGGGACGACGTAGAGCACCCCGTTGGGCTTGGCTTGCTCGCTGGAGATCTTGGCGATGAGCCGCGAGCTGCCGATGCCGACCGAGGAGTTGAGGCCGGTGGAGCGCTGGATGTCGTCGTGGAGCGCGTGCGCGGCCTTGAGAGGCGGGCCGTGGAGCTTCTCGGTGCCGGTCATGTCGAGGTAAGCCTCGTCGATGGAGGCCATCTCGACCTGGGGTGAGAAGCGGTCGAGCACGACGCGGACTTTCTCGGAGTACTCGCGGTAGCGCTGGGGGTGACCTTCGACGAAGATGGCGTGCGGGCAGAGCTTGTGCGCGGTGCGCAGGGGCATGGCGGAGTGCACGCCGAACTTGCGGGCCTCGTAGCTGGCGGCGGCGCAGACGCCGCGCTCGGTCGCCTTGCCGCCGACGACGACGGCCTTGCCCTTCAGCGAGGGGTCGAAGAGCTCTTCCACGGAGACGAAGAAGGCGTCCATGTCGACGTGGAAGATGGTGCGCATGGGTCCTATTGTGCTGCCAACGAAGTCAAAATCCAACGCAGAGGCGCAGAGGACGGAGAGGAAATGCAGGTCCCTCGACTCGGGCGCGGAACTTCGCCGCGCCCTCGCTCGGGATGACCTTCGTTGGAGTTACTTCGCGGCGGCGAAGGCGCGGGTGGCCCAGAGGAGCTCGTCGAGGAAGGCGGCGAAGCGCTTGTCGGTGGCGGCGGGGTCTTCGGGCGTGCCGTCGTCGGCGAAGCTGGAGTTCACCTTCGAGACCGGGAAGCCGACGGGCAGCGGGTATCCGCCGAGCGTGAGCACGACCTGGCGGAGCTGTTGCAGGCAGTTGATGCCGCCGAAGCCGCCGGCCGAGACCGTGACGATGCCGAAGACCTTGCGCTTGTACTCCGGATAGAAATAGTCGAGCGCGTTCTTGAGCACGCCGGGATAGCCGTTGTTGTACTCGGGCGTGACGATGACGATGGCGGAGGCGCGCTGGAGCTTCTCCGAGAACTCCTGGGCGCGCGGCGGCGGGTCGTTGCGCATGCGCAGGCGCTCTTCCATGATGGGGAAGTCGTAGTCGGCGAGGTCGAGGAGCTCGGTCTCGACGCCGGGCTGCTGCGCAAGCTTCCCGGTGACGTATCTTGCGACCTTGCCGCTCTGGCGCCCGCGGCGCGTGGAGCCGAGGATGACGGGGATGAACATCGTGCGTTCCTCCGGAAATGGATTGGATGGGCGGCCGAGCGCGAAAGGTGCAAGCGTAACGCGGAAGAGCGTTCTAGCATAGGAAGGTCATGATCGAGCGGCTGGTGCGATTCCGCGATGGGCTATCGGAGACGACACGCTGGGCGCTGCTCGCTGTGTTCACGGGGATCGCGATCGTGGCGACGGCGCTCGCGCCGCGCATCCCGCAGCCGCAGGGATATCACGGGTTCGCCGACGAGCGGGCGCTGCTGGGGATCCCGTATGCGCTGAACGTGCTGTCGAACGTGCCGTTCCTGCTCGTGGGAGCGTGCGGACTGTGGTGGATGTGGGGGTCTGCCTCACCCACATCGGAGCGATTCCGCGATCGGCGCGAGCGCGTGCCGGCCGCGGTGCTGTTCGCCGGGCTGGTGACGACGGCGTTCGGCTCGGCGTACTACCACCTGGATCCGAACAACCAGACGCTGGTGTTCGACCGGCTGGGGATGATCCCGGGATTCATGGCGATCCTGCCGCTGGCGGTGGCCGAACGGGTGAGCGCGAAGTGGGGCGCGCGGCTGACCGCGCCAATGCTCGCGCTCGGCGTGGCCAGCGTGCTGCTGTGGGACTGGAGCGAGCGCGTGGGCGCGGGCGACCTGCGGTTCTACGGCTTCCTGCAGGGCTACGCGTTCGTCGCCACCGCGGGGGTGCTGCTGTTCACCAAGCCACGCTACGACCGGCAGATGGGCTGGGTGTACGCGATCGGGTGCTACGGGTTGGCGAAGGTGCTCGAGCTGTTCGACGTCGGATGCTACGCGGCGACCGGGCATGCGGTGAGCGGGCATTCGCTGAAGCACGTGGCGGCGGCGTTGGGCGGATGGTTCGTGCTGCGCATGATGCAGAAGAGACGGGTGAGCGAGACCGCATTCGCGAGTGCCGTCCGCTAGAGAGGGTTCCCTTTCCTGATATCGCCACCGACGCGGCCCTGAAGGGCCGCTCTTCCACCGCGATCCGTCTGCGCGCGATGCGCGCTCGAGGGCGAGCGCGCCACAACTCCGTTGGTCTACACTCCTTCGCATGGGCGAGCAGCTCGACCTGACGTTCCAGGCGATGGCGGCGCAGCGGCGGATCTGGCCGGTGCGGGAGCTGATGGCGGCGGTGCGGACCTCGCTGGAGCGGGAGTACACCGACGTCTGGGTCGAGGGCGAGATCTCGAACTACCGGCCGGCGGAGAGCGGCCACCTCTATTTCACGCTGAAAGACGGCGAGGCGCAGCTGCGCGCGGTGATGTTCCGGACGCAGGCGCGGCTGCTGCGGTTCAAGCCGGAGAACGGCATGCAGGCGATCGCGCGCGGGCGGATGACGGTGTACGAGCAGCGCGGCGACATGCAGCTGCTCCTGGAGTACCTGGAGCGGAAGGGCGCGGGCGCGCTGCAGGTGGCGTTCGAGCAGTTGAAGGCGAAGCTCGCGGCCGAGGGCCTGTTCGAGCAGGCGCGGAAGAAGCCGCTGCCGGCGCTGCCGCGGCGCATCGGGATCGTGACGTCGCCGCGCGGGGCGGCGCTGCACGACATCCTGAACATCCTGCGGCGGCGGCACGCGAGCGTGCCCATCCTTATTTATCCGGCGCAGGTGCAGGGGGCGGAGGCGCCGGGCGAGGTCGCGGCCGGGCTGAAGTACTTCAGCCGCGCGAAGAACGTGGACGTCGTGATCGTGGCGCGCGGCGGCGGGTCGGTGGAGGACCTGGCGGCCTTCAACCACGAAGGGCTGGCGCGGGCGATCGCGGCGAGCGAGATCCCGGTGATCTCGGCGGTGGGGCACGAGACGGATTTCACCATCGCGGATTTCGTCGCGGACCTGCGCGCGCCGACGCCGAGCGCGGCGGCGGAGCTGGTGATCGAGTCGCGGCACCGGCTGGAGGAGCAGGTGGAAGGGCTGCGGGCGCGGCTGGCGCGGGCGGCGCGGTACCGGCTGCTGATGGGGCGGCAGGCGCTGACGGAGTTGGCGCAGCACGGCGCGTTCGCGAGCATGCGCGCGCTGCTGGGGCAGCGGCAGCAGCGGGTGGACGAGATGACGTTCGCGCTGGTGGCGGGATATCGCGGCGTGGTGGAGCGGTCCCGGCGGCGGGTGGACGTAGCGGCGACGCGCATCCGGCACTACGACGTGCGGATGGTGCTGGCGGGAATGAAGCGCGAGCTGGAGGGGAAGACGCGGACGCTGGCGGAGATGGGACGGCGCCTGCTGCTGGAGCGGCGCGGCGGGCTGGAGCGGCTGCAGGCGCGGCTGGAGGAGTTGTCGCCGCTGCGCGTGCTGGATCGGGGGTACGCGCTGGTGTTCGACGCGGCGGGCAACGTGGTGAAGGACGCTGCGCAGGTGGCGGCGGGCGACGCGATACGCGCGCGGCTGGCGCGGGGAGAGATCGCGGCCGTGGTGAAGAAGAAATAATCCTCTGTCGTCGGCTGAAACCGACTTGTCCTCGCTATGCGGGCTTTCCCGGCACTGACGTGCCGGGCTGGATTCTGTCGCCCTTCGGGCTCCGGCGGGCGAGTCGCCCGCCGCCACCCAAGTCAAAGTCAGAGGCCGCGGCCGGGCGACAACTCCGTTCGGTGGGTTTGCGTCCAGTACAATGGCGCAGTCATCCCGTAGCGCGGGCCCCGCTTCGTTCCCTGACATCATGCCGGCAGCCGCACAAATCGCCGCGTTTCCGCCGCTGACGCTGACCGGCGTCGTCGAGATCCTGGTGCTGGCGGTGCTGATCTACCAGCTGCTGGCGCTGCTGCGCGGGACGCGCGCGATGCACATGATGGTGGGGGTGCTGATCCTGGGCGGGCTGATCGGGGTGGCGCGGGTGGCGCACCTGACGGCCATCAACTGGCTGGTGGACCGGCTGCTGCCGTACGCGGGGATCGCGCTGATCATCGTGTTCTCGGCGGAGATCCGGCTGGTGCTCTCGCGGCTGGGGCGGAGCTTCACGCGCTCGCGGCTGACGCGGACGCCGGCGGGCGAGTCGTACGACGACATCGTGCTGGCGGCGAACCTGTTCGCGCAGAACCGCACCGGGGCGCTGATCGTGATCGAGCGCGAGATCGGGTTGCGGACGTTCATCGAGAGCGGCGTGCCGCTCGACGCCAAGCTGACCTACGACCTGCTGGCGACGGTCTTCCGGCCGAGCGCGCCGCTGCATGACGGGGCGGTCATCGTGCAGCGCGACCGCGTGGCGGCGGCGGCGTGCTTCCTGCCGCTGAGCATGAACCCGAAGATCTCGACGCAGCTGGGCACGCGGCACCGCGCGGCCATCGGGATCACGGAAGAGTCGGACGCGGTGGCGGTGGTGGTGTCGGAGGAGACGGGCGCGATGAGCCTGACGGTCGCGGGCACGATCGAGCGCGACCTGAGCGCGGACCAGCTGCGCGAGCGGCTCAGCGACCTGCTGAAGGTGTACCTGCCGCCGACGACGCTGCCGACGCCAATCGCTTCCGAAGAGGAGCCGAACGGGGACGCGACGCTGCCGGAGATGGAGCGGCGATGAGCGTACGCCGGTTCTTCACGCACAACTGGCTGCTGAAGCTGCTGTCGCTGGCGATGGCCATCGCGATCTACTGGGCGGTACATCGCGGATGAGGCGGCTGTTCGGGACCGACGGGATCCGCGGGGTGGCGGGCGAGTTCCCGCTGGACGACGCGACGGTGCGCTCCATCGGGCGCGCGCTGGGGCGGCGGCTGGCGGCGCAGACAGCGAAGCCGCGCGTGGTGCTGGGGCAGGACACGCGGATCTCGAGCGCGTGGATCGCGGACGCGCTGAGCGCGGCGCTGGCCGACGCGGGCGTGGAAGTGGCGAGCGCGGGCGTGCTGCCGACGCCGGGTGTGGCGCATGTGGCAAAGGCGCGCGGGTTCACCGCGGGCGTGGTGCTTTCCGCCTCGCACAATCCCTGGACCGACAACGGGATCAAAGTGTTCGGCGGCGACGGCTACAAGCTGGCCGACGCCACCGAGCTGGAGATCGAGAAAGAGATCTTCACGGAGCTGGCGGCGGGGGGCGAGCGCGCGCTCGAGGGCGAGGGCGCTACATCGTCGGCGAGGTCCCTGCCCGGCGATGCGGAGCTGCGCGCGGCGTACGTGGAGTGGCTGGCGGGGCAGGTGAAGGGCGCGGAGTTCGGCGGGCTGCACGTGGTGGCGGACTGCGCGAACGGGGCGGCGACGCCGGTGGCGGGCGAGGTGCTGAAGCGCGCGGGCGTGAAACACAACCTGAGCCACAATCATCCCAGCGGCAAGAACATCAACGAGAAGTGCGGGGCGCTGCACCCGGAGATCGTGGCGAAGGAAGTGACGCAGCGGGGCGCGGGGCTGGGCGTGTGCTTCGACGGCGACGCCGACCGCTGCCTGCTGGCCGACGCGAACGGCAAGGTGGTGAACGGCGACGGGATCCTGCTGCTGATGGCGCGCGAGCTGAAGCGCACGGGCCGGCTGAAGAACGACACGGTGGTGGCGACGACGATGTCGAACATGGGGCTGGAGGTGGCGCTCGGGCGCGAAGGCATCAAGATGCTGCGCGCGCCGGTGGGAGACAAGTACGTGCTGGAAGAGATGCAGAAGGCGGGCGCGAATCTTGGCGGCGAGCAGAGCGGGCACATCCTGTTCCTTGACCACGCGACGACGGGCGACGGCCTGCTGACGGCGCTGCTGGTGATGGCCGCCGTCGCGCGCAGCGGACGGCCGCTGCACGAGCTGGTCGGCGACCTGAAGGTGTTTCCGCAGACGATCCGGAACGTGCGGGTGCGCGAGAAGAAGCCGCTGGAGGAGATGGCGGCGGTGGCGAGCGCGATCGAGGCGGCGGAGAAGGCGCTGGACGGGAGCGGGCGGGTCGTCGTCCGGTACTCGGGGACCGAGGCGCTGTGCCGCGTGATGGTGGAGGCGGAGTCGGAAGCGCTGATGAAGCAGCACGCCGAGGCGATCGCGGCGGCGGTGGAAAAGGCGCTGGGCTGATGGACGCGCTGCGGGCCGCGGAATCTCTCTTTCTTCTCCTCCTGATGGGCGCGGGGTTCCTCGCGCTGGCGTGGTTCGTGTGGCGGGTGTTCCTGCGGCGCTACCTGCGCATCGTACGGATACGGCATCTCCGCGACCGTCGCCTGACGGAAGAGGCGGTCCGCCGCCAGCGATGAACCTGAGTCCCGCCCAACACCGGCTGCTGTGCGCGATCCGCGGCGCGGTCGCGGGGAGCGGCGGCGTGCTCGTGCTGGGAGGCGGGCTGGCGGTGTTCTTTGCCGTCGGGAGCAGCTTCGGCTGGTGGCTGGGGTGGGGGATGGTCGCGTGCGGGGTGTTCGCGCTGCTGATGGGCGCCGCGATGTATTGCGTACCGGGGTTCCTGCTGCCGGAGCATCGGCGCAAAGAGAGTTCCGGCGGAAGGCGCAAGGCGGCGTAGGGCGCCGGATCCGCACCCTCGGGTCGAGGGCGCTACATTGCGAGGCGCTACTCTTCGAAATCCAGGTCGCGCCAGTTGGGGCCGACGCCGAGATCCACTTCCAGCGGGACGCGCAGCGGATGGACGCTCTCCATCATGTCGCGGACGAGCGCGCGCATCGTCTCGACTTCTTCCTTCGGCACTTCAAAGACGAGTTCGTCGTGGACCTGGAGAGTCATGCGGGACTTCATCTTTTTCGCGCGCAGCTCGTCGTCGATGCGGATCATGGCGAGCTTGATGAGGTCGGCGGCGGTGCCCTGGAGCGGGGTGTTGACGGCGGAGCGCTCGGCGAAGCCGCGCATGGTGGGATTCTTGGAGTGGATGTCGGGGATGGGGCGCGTGCGTCCGAAGAGGGTGCGGACCTTGTTCTCGCGGCGGGCGAGGTCGAGGGTCGCGTCGATGAACTTGCGGACGCCGGTGTATTTCGCGAAGTAGGCGTCGATGAACTGCCTGGCCTCGCGCTGCTCGATGCCGAGCTGCTGCGAGAGGCCGAAGGGCGAGAGCCCGTAGACGATGCCGAAGTTCACGGCCTTGGCGCGGCGGCGATGCTCGGCGTCCATCATCATGGGGGGCACGCCGAAGACCTGCGAGGCGGTGAGGGTGTGGATGTCGTCGCCGCGGCGGAAGGCCTCGACCAGGAGCGGGTCTTCGGAGAAGTGCGCGAGCAGGCGGAGCTCGATCTGGGAGTAGTCGGCGGCGAGCAGGACGTGGCCGCGCTCGGCGGTGAAGGCGGCGCGGATCTCGCGGCCGAGCGCGGTGCGGATGGGGATGTTCTGCAGGTTCGGGTTGGTGGACGAGAGGCGCCCGGTCGCGGTGGCGGCCTGGTTGAAGGTGGTGTGGAGGCGGCCGGTCGTCGCGTGGCAGAGCGAGGGCAGCGCGTCCACGTAGGTGGACTTGAGCTTGGTGAGCTGGCGGTATTCGAGCACCCAGCGCGCGATCTCGTGCTCCTGCGCAAGCTCGTCCATCACGTCCTGCGCGGTGGAGATGGTCTTCCCCTTGCCGTACTTCACGGGCTTGGGCAGGCCCATCTTGTTGAAGAGGACGTCGCCCAACTGGCGCGGTGAATTGATGTTGAACTCGGAACCGGCAGCGGCGTAGATCTCCTTCGCTTTGGCCTCGGCTTCGGTCTCGAGGCGCTTCGACATCTTCGCGAGGACGTCGCAATCGATCTTGACGCCGGCTTCTTCCATGCGCGCGAGCACGGGGACGAGCGGCAGGTCGATCTGGTCATAGACCCGGGTGAGGTCTTCCTTCTCGACTTCGTCGCGCAGCGCGCTGGTGAAGCGGCCGGTGAGGTCGGCGGCCTCGGCGACGGTGCCGGCGAGATTCAGGTTGAAGCGGCGGATGGCGATCTCCTTGAGCCCGTGCGAGGTGAAGGTGGGGTCAAGGAGGTAGGAGTAGAGCATGGGGTCGTGCGCGACGCCGGCAAGCGGCACGCCGCGCGGCGTGAGCTGGCGGAGCGCGAGCTTGTAGTCGTGGATGGATTTCGGAAGCTTGGGATCGGCGAGCGCTTGCTTGAGGGGCGTCGCAGCGTCGGAGTCGAGCGCGACGGAGACGGCCTCGGCGGGCTGGGCGGAGATGGCGAGCTTGCGCGCGGGCTCCTGGGTCGCGGCCAGCGAGGGCGGGACGAGCGGGAGGGTGCCATTCTCCTCGTCGACCTCTTCCTCTTCTTCCTTCGACATGGTGGCGGCGCCGAGCTGCTCGAGCGCGACGGCGAGCGGCCGCTTCGCGCCGGCCTGCCGGATGATGGCGTCGACGTCGGCCGCGGACTTCGCTTCGCGGTAATCGGTGTCGCCCAGCTTCACTTCGCCGACCAGTTCCTTGAGCAGGGTGGTGAACTCGAGCTCGGTGAAGAGCGCGCGGAGGGCCTCGGTGTCGGGCTCGCCGGCGGTCATCTGCCGGGGGTCGAAGTCGACGGCGACGTTGGTATCGATGCGGGCGAGCTCGCGGCTGGCGAGGACGACCGAGCGGTTGTGCAGGAGCGACTCGCGGTAAGTCTTCTTCTCCACCTCGGCGGCGTGCTCGAGCAGGTTGTCGACCGAGCCGAAGCGCTTGATGAGCTCGACGGAGCCTTTGTCGCCGATCCCGGGGGCGCCGGGGATGTTGTCGATGGAGTCGCCGCGGAGCGCCATGACGTCGACGACCTGGCCGGGCCGGACGCCGAGGATCTCTTCGACCTTGGCGGCGTCGCAGATGAGGTTGTCCTTGGGCGGGTTGAGGACGCAGACCTTGTCGTTGACGAGCTGGAGCATGTCCTTGTCGCTGGAAACGACGTAGACGGGATACGACTCGGCGGCGGCCTTGCGGGCGAGCGTGCCGATGACGTCGTCGGCTTCAAAGCCGGAGTGCTCGAGGATGGGGATGCGATAGGCGTTCAGCGCACGGCGGATGTAGGGGAGCTGCTGCGCGAGGTCGCCGGGCATCTCGGCGCGATTGGCCTTGTAGCCGCCGTAGGCGTGCTCCACGTAAGTCTGGGTGGCGGAGTCGAACTTCTTGACGTGCGTGATCTGCCTGGCCTGCTCGTCGCGGAAGGTGGGAGCGGCGACGTCGAAGACGGCGGCGAGGTACTCGGGAGCGAAGTCGGCGCGCAGCTTGCGGAGCATGTTGACGAAGACGTAGGTGGCGGCGGTGGGAACGCCGGTGCGGGTGGACATGGGGCGCTGGCGGGACATCGCGTGATAGGCGCGGAAGATGAACGACATCGCGTCGATGAGGAAGACGCGGCCCTTGCCGGTCGCGGCGGGGGGCTTGCCGGAGGCGGGGGAGACGGCGGACTTGGCGGGCTTCTCGGGCGTGGCGGCGTCGGCGACGCGGCTGGCCTTCTCGCGCTCGGCGCGCTTCTGGCGCGAGATGTTGGTGTTGGGCATGAAACATCAGGATAGCAGGGCCGAGCGCGGTGTCGCGGGCCGGCGGCGAGCGGCCGGCGGGCGGCGGCGAGCCCCCGGTCAGGGTTGCGGGACGGGCTCGATGAGCGAGTGGTGGACGCTGACCATCTGCCAGCGGCCGTCGCGGCGGCGGGAGACGGAGGTGCCGCGGGCGCGGTAGTCCCGGTCGTCGAGCGTCATCTTGTACTCGTACTCGCACCAGTAGGCGTCGCCCATCTGGTGGAAGGTGTGGCTGACGAACTCGAACCTCACGAAGGGATGTGCGGCGAAGAAGCGCTGCTTGAGGTAGTCGACGACGGCCTTGCGTCCGCGGAACTCGCCCCAGGGTGTGTACCACTGCACGGCGTCGTCGATGCAGGGAGCGAAGGCGTCGGGGTCGCGGCGGTTGAAGGCGGCGACGCATTCGTCGGCGGTGCGGTGGAGCTCGGCGAGGTCGGCGTTCTCGGGCGCAGGCAGGCGGGCGACGCGCTTCTTCAGGTCGAGGGTGAGGCCGGAGCGCTCCATCAGATCGACGCCGAAGATGCCGTCGACGCGCGAGCCGCACGCCTTGCCGATGGGCGAGAGGTCGATGGCGGGCAGACGGAGGTTGCGCAGGGTGGCGGGACCTACGCGCAGCTCGTCGATGGTGACGGCGCGGGCCGAGGTCAGCACCGGTCCGTTCCAGGAAGAGACCTCGATGCCCTGGTCCTCGCCGCCGGAAAAGGAGCGCAGCTCGAGCATGGAGGTGGCGCCGGTGTCGACCAGGAAGTGGTAGCCGCGACCAGCGACGGTGACGTCGATGAGCAGCAGGCGGTCGCAGCGGCGGAGCGGGATCTCCTGCGTGGAGCGCGCGTCTTGCGCGGCGGCGGCGGCGAGCGCGAGCAACAGGAAGGCGAGAAGACGGGACTTCATGGCTGCCCCCGAAGCAGGAATGGACCCGTAACAACATTCTGATTGGGCGGGCGGGTTCGGGGTCGCAAGAAAATCGCGCGCTCGAAGCTACAAGGTCGTTCCTAGCGCCGGCGAGTCGCCGGCGCCTACCCTCTTTATGGGACGGGGAGGGCGGCTTTACGGTGCGGGGAGGGCGGAGCCGGCGGTGAAGCGTTTGCCTTTGTGCTCGTGGCCGAGGAGGACGACGAGGGCGAGCAGCGACATGGTGGCGAGCTCGAAGGCGGCGAGCGCCCAGCGGTAGCCGAGGTGGTCGCGCAGGGCGTACTCGATGGAGTTGGTGGGCGCGGCGAAGAGGATGCCCATCTGGTAGGCGAGGCCGGGGACGAGGCCGCGGACGGAGTCGGGGGCGAGCTCGTTGAGGTGCGCCGGGATGATGCCCCAGGCGCCCTGCACGCCGACCTGCATGAAGAACGCGCCGAGGGCGACCTTCACGAGCGAGTCGCCGAAGGCCCAGAGGGGGATGACGACAAGCGAGACGGCGAGCGCGCCGACGATGGCGCGGCGGCGTCCGATGATCTCCGAGAGCTGGCCGAAGGTGACGGCGCCGAGGATGGCGCCGAGGTTATAGAAGATGGCGAGGTAGGCGACGGTGGCGGCCGTGAGCTTGAGCTCGGTCTTGAGGAAGTCGGGGTAGAGGTCCTGCGTGCCGTGCGAGAGGAACATGAAGAGCGTCATGAGCAGGCAGAGGTAGGCGAAGAGCTTCCAGTGCGAGGCGGCGGTCTTGAGCACGGACGCGAAGCTCGGGTGCTGGTGCTGCTTCCAGGCCTCCGATTCCGGGACGTGCATGCGGATGTAGAGGGCGAGCAGCGCGGGAACGCCGCCGATCCAGAACATCCAGCGCCAGCCGAGGTTGGGGAGGACGAAGCGCGCGGCGAGCGCGGCCAGCAGGTAGCCGATGGAGTAGCCGGATTGCAGGATGCCGGAGAGCACGCCGCGCCAGCGCGGCGGCGCGGCTTCCATGGCGAGCGAGGCGCCGACGCCCCACTCGCCGCCCATGCCGACGCCGTAGAGCGAGCGCAGGATGAGGAACATGGTGTAGCTGGTGGAGAAGCCGCAGAGCAGCGCGAGGATGGAGAAGAAGATGACGTTGGCCATGAGGGGCGCGCGGCGTCCGAAGCGGTCGGCGAGCAGGCCGAAGAGCAGCGCGCCGACAGGTCGCATGACGAGCGTGGCGCCGATGGTCGCGACGATGGCGGACTTGGCGACGCCGAACTGGGCGGCGAGGGTGTCGACGAGGAAGACGATGACGAAGAAGTCGAAGGCGTCGAGGGTCCAGCCGAGGAAGCCGGCGGTGACGGCGTGCCAGGAACCTTTGGTCGGCGTCTCCATCGGAGAGACACACTAACCGAGGCAACGAGAAAGTCAAAGGCCGCGGCCGAGGGCGGCCGCGCCACCCCGGATCATTCGATGAACATGCAGTCGCCGTAGGAGTAGAAGCGATATTTTTCGCGGACGGCGTGCTGGTAGGCGGCGAGGGTGCGCTCGCGTCCGGCGAAGGCGGAGACGAGCATGAGCAGGGTGGACTGCGGCAGGTGGAAGTTGGTGAGCAGCGCGCCGATGACGCGGAAGTCGAAGCCGGGGTAGATGAAGATTTCGGCTTCGCCGGCGCCGGGGACGAGCCGTCCGGAGTTCGCGCGGGCCACGAACTCGAGCGTGCGGACGGTGGTGGTGTCGACGGCGAC
This sequence comes from Terriglobales bacterium, assembly GCA_035457425.1. Taxonomy (NCBI): domain Bacteria; kingdom Pseudomonadati; phylum Acidobacteriota; class Terriglobia; order Terriglobales; species Terriglobales bacterium. The sequence goes on along the minus strand of DATIBR010000177.1, from coordinate 1,044 downwards.
GACGCGGCGGCGGGCGGCGAGCGCGGCGTTGACGGCGTCCGAGGCTTCCGGCGAGATGGAGTACGACTCGGTGTGGAGCTTGTGGTCTTCAACGCGCTCGGCGTGCACGGGCTGGAAGGTCCCGAGGCCGACGTGCAGCGTGACGTGCGCGGTCTCGATGCCGCGGGCGCAAAGCTGGTCGAGGATCTCGGGTGTGAAGTGCAGGCCGGCGGTGGGGGCGGCGACCGAGCCGCGTGCGCGCGCGTAGACGGTCTGGTAGCGCTCGCGGTCGGCGGCGCGATCGTCACGCGAGATGTACGGCGGCAGGGGGACGTGGCCGAGGCGGTCGAGCGCGGCGAAGAAGTCAGGAGCTTCTGGTGCAACGGCGGGATCGAAGCGGAGGGTGCGCTCGCCGAACTCGCCGCGGGCGATGACCTCGGCGTGGAGGTCGTCCGAGAAAGTGAGGCGCTCGCCCACGCCGATCTTTCTTCCTGGGCGAACCAGTGCTTCCCAGACTTCGGTGGTCGGTGGCCGGTGGCCGGCGGCCGGTTCCAAGGCGTGGTCGCTCGACTCGCGCTGCGCGCTCGCTCGGGATGACATCTGGGGCGAGAGCCGCTTGGTAAGAAGGACCTCGACTTTTCCCTTCAGGAAGTCTTTGGCGGCGGGGTTGTTGGGAGAGAGGGGCTGGGAGCGGGCGCCGGAGCGGTGGCCGAAGAGGCGCGCGGGGAAGACGCGGGTGTCGTTGAAGACGACGAGGTCGCCGGGGCGGAGCAGCGCGGGAAAGTCGCGAAACACGCGGTCGCTGAGCGCGCCCGAGGTCCGGTCGAGGTGGAGCATGCGGCTGGCGGCGCGGTCGGCGAGGGGCTCCTGCGCGATCAGCTGCTCGGGAAGGTGGTAATCGAAGTCGCGGACCAGCATGAATATGGGGGATTATAGGGGGGCCGGGGGGAAACAATCTGGCATGCCCGGTGTCATTGTTCCTGTCCGCATGCTGGGGTAGGATTGAGGGCGGAAAGTACTGTCCTTTCGGAGTGGGTCACCTGAAGAGCGAGCGCCAGCACCGCG
>DATIBR010000176.1 GCA_035457425.1 Terriglobales bacterium | reverse complement strand
CGCTCGAAGGCTCGGTGTGGCTGGACTGCTACGCCGGCTCCGGCGCCGTCGGCATCGAGGCGCTCAGCCGCGGCGCGCGCCAGGTGTACTTCATCGAGACGGCGCGGGGCTCGGTCGCCGCCATCCGCGCGAACCTGAAGTCGCTGCAGGTGGAAGAAGGTTGGCAGGTGCTCGACCAGCCGGCCGCGAAGGCCTTGCGGCAGCTCGACGCGCAGGCTGTTTCCGCCGACGTCGTCTTCCTCGACCCGCCTTACGCCGACGCCGAGGCCTACGAGCAGTCGCTCGGCTTCGTTTCGCAGTCGCAACTGCTCAAGCCCGGGTCGCTGGTCGTCGCGGAGCACTCCAAGCGCTTCGACCCCGGGGGGCAGTTCGGCGCGCTCACGCGCTTTCGGGAGTTGAAGCAGGGGGACGCGGTGTTGAGCTTCTACCGGTTGAGTTAGCCACGGATCTCACGGATCATCCGTGTTCCTCCGTGGCGATCCGCGGCCAAAAGGTCCTACATGATCAGTTCCGTCGTCTGCTTCACGATGGGGTGGCGCATCTCCTGGAGCTCGTTCTTCACCAGGTTGAGCCCGTAGACGCAGCTCTCGAAGTCGTTGGCGAGCTGCTTGAAGAGCGGCGCGACCTTGGCGTACTCGAAGTACTCGAACTTGGAGACGATGTAGTAGCTCTCCTTGCCGGCCTTCATGAAGTCGACGAAGTTCTCCAGGCGCTGCTTGCGGAGGCGCCAGTGATTGATAGACTCCGGGAACATCCCGGTGAAGAACAGGGTGTAGTCGCCGATGTGCTTGCGGACCTGGCGCTCGCGATCGAACGAGGGCGCCTCGCCGTAGACCGGGTCCGACTCGAGCAGCATCTCGCCGACGTCGTGCAGCGCGCGGCCGTCGACGTCGCGGATCTTGTAGAGGTTCTCGACCGAGCAGAACTCGGCCAGCATCGCGGCCACGTACTCCTGCACCTCGTGGTTGCGCAGCCCGATGACCTCAGAGAAATTGCGCTCGACCAGCGCGAGGAAGAGATCCTGCAGCGGATGGTTCTCCGGAACCATGCCATCACCTCCAACATCCATAGCCCTCGACGGCCATTCGCCGTGGCGAACGTTCACCCCGTCTGACTTCTGAGGACTGTTGCTACATTGGAGCGGATTGTGCGGTGATTTGGTTATCTGCGCAAGAGGAGGAATGCAGATTGTTAGCAGTCGAGAACCTCATCTGCCAGCCGCGAAAAGGAACACAGGAGGCCGCCGCGAACGCAGAGGTCTTGGATCTGAGGGTCCAGGAAGAGAACTGCTGTGCCCTCCGCGTCCCCGGCGTCCTCCTGTCAGGGGTTCCGACCCGAGTTGCCGGAATGGTCGCGCGTCCGCTAAAATAGACCCTTTCCCAGCGAGGTCCCGAAGTCTTATGAAAGAGAAGATCCATCCCGCTTACAAGGAAGTGCGCGTGATGTGCGCCTGCGGGAACAACTTCACCACACGCTCGACGCACAAGGGCGACATCCATCTCGAGATCTGCTCCAACTGCCACCCCTTCTTCACCGGCAAGCAGAAGCTGATCGACACCGCCGGCCGGGTGGAGCGGTTCCGCCGGAAGTACGCCAAGGCCGACTCGCAGAAGGAAGCCGCGGCCGCGCGCGAAGCCGCCGCCAAGAAGTGACTTTCAGGACTGCGGAGCCTCCGCCGCGGCGGAGGCTCTTCGCATTTCTGGCTAGAATAGACGTGGGATGAAGAAGCACTTCGAAAACCCGGTGCCGGACGAGCGCGCGACGATCCACGACGCGCGCGTGCCGGCGGCGGTGCGCATCGGCGCGGTCGAGCTGCGCCCGGCGACGGTGCTGGCGCCGATGGCCGGCGTCACCGACACGGTGTTTCGCCGCTTCATCCGCAGCGTCAGCTTCCTGAACGAGTCCGGCGCGATGGCGGACTACGACCCCAAGGTCCTGCGCCCGGTCACGCCCTCGGACCCCAACGGCTGCGGCCTCATCATGACCGAGTTCACCTCGGCCGACGGCGTCACCAAGACGAAGAAGGCCAAGGTCCTCAAGCGCTACCTCGGCTACCTCGACGACGAGCATCCGCTGGCGGCGCAGCTGTTCGGCTCCGACCCCAAGGTGCTCTCCGACGCCGCCAAGCTAGTCGAGGACATGGGCTTCGACACCGTGGACCTCAACCTCGGGTGCCCGGCGAAGAAGGTGGTGAAGTGCAACGGCGGCTCCGGGCTGCTGCGCGACCTGCCGCAGATCGAGCGCATCTTCTCGACCGTCCGCGCGAGCGTGCGGATCCCGTTCACGGTGAAGTTCCGCATGGGGTGGAACGATTCGGAGATCGTGTGCGTGGAGGTCGCGAAGCTGGCCGAGAGCTGCGGGCTGAACGCGGTCGCGCTGCACGCGCGCACGCGCGAGCAGGGTTACGCGGGCGAGGCGCGCTGGGAGTGGATCGCCGCGGTGAAGGCCGCGGTCGGGATCCCGGTCATCGGGAACGGGGACATCCGCACGCCCGAGGACGCGGCCGCGATGGTCGCCGAGACCGGCTGCGACGCCGTGATGATCGGGCGCACCGCGGCGTCGAACCCGTGGATCTTCCGGCAGATCGCGCAGTACACGCTCACCGGGCGGTACGAGGTGCCGGCCGAGCGCGACCGCTACGAGATGATCCGGCGGTACTTCCGGATGCTGCTGGAGAACGAAGACCTGCCGGGCGCGTTCGGCAAGATGAAGCAGTTCGCGTCGTACTTCACGCACGGCGTTCCCGGCGGCGCGCACCTGCGCAAGCTGATCTACGACGCCAAGACCGAGCAGGCGGTTTTGGATGCGGTGGATTCGTTCTTCGAGAAGCCCGTCGCCGCAACGGCGTAAACCTTTAACCACGACGGTCACGAAGGTTCACGAAGGAATGAGAAGAAAGAGATCCTTCGTGGTACTTCGTGTCCTTCGTGGTTCAGCTTTTTAGTGGATTGAAAGAGATCTTCCCCGGCGCCGGCGACTCCAGGTATCCCCACGGCGTTTGCGGGTCGTGCGTGAAGACCACCAGCCACTTCTCCGGCAGGGCGCGCTCGTAGAAGCGCTTGCGGCTCTCGATGGTCTCGAGCGGGAACAGGTCGAAGGCCATCACCCAGGTCAGGTCGAGGTGGTGCGTGGTCGGGATGAGGTCGGAGATGTAGCACGCGCGGTGCGCGCCGGAGTGCACCATCACCGCCTGGAGGTTGCGCGTGTGCCCGGGGAAGACCTTCACCGAGATGCCGGGGATGATCTCGGAGTCGCCGTGCAGCAGGTGCATCTGGCCGCTCTCGATGAGGGGGTCGTAGTTGGGCGAGAGGTAGCTGACGCGGTCGCGCTCGGTCTGCATGTGCGCGTGCCGCACCTCGCCCTCCTGCACGTAGTACCTGGCCTTGGGGAAGGTCGCGACCGCGCGCTCGCCGCGCAGCACCGTGTTCCAGCCGCAGTGGTCGAAGTGCAGGTGGGTGTTGATGACGATGTCCACGTCGTCGGGCGCGATCTTGGCGGCTTCCAGGTTGGCGAGCAGCTTCTCTTCATTCTGGAAGATCTGCTTGGCCTTGTCCGACAGCTTGTTGCCCGCGCCGGTCTCGACCAGCACGGTGTGCTTGCCGGTCTTGATGACGAGCGAGTTCATCCCGACGGAGAGCCGGTTCAGCTCGTCCGGCTGCATGCGCTTCGACCACAGCGGCTTGGGCACGACGCCGAAGAACGCGCCGCCGTCGAGGTAGTAATCGCCGTCGGAGACGACGGTGAGCTCGAAGTCGCCGAGCGTGGTGCGCTGCGTCGCGATGGTAGGCGGATGCGGCATCACTTTCCCAGCAGCTCCCGCTCGAGATGCTCCTGGATCATGTGGAACAGGTGCGTGCGTGCCGCCGACCCCGCGATGCCGTGCGTCTTCCGCGGGTAGACCATCAGACGGAACTGCTTGCCGCCCTCGATGAACGCGTTGGTCATCTGGATGGAGTTCTGCATGTGCACGTTGTCGTCGGACGTTCCATGCACCTCGAGCAGCGCGCCGTGCAGGTCTTTCGCGTTGAACACGGGCGACGACTTCCTGTAGGCCTCGGCATTGTTCTGCGGCGTGCTCATGTAGCGCTCGGTGTAGATGGAGTCGTAGTCCTTCCAGTCGGTGACGGGCGCGACCGAGACGCCTGCCTTCACGCGATCCGTGCGAGTCATGGCATAGAGCGTCATGTAGCCGCCATAGCTCCAGCCCCACCAGCCGATGCGCTCCCGCGACAAGGTGGGGAATTGCGGCAGTGCCTGGTCGAGCGCCGCCATCTGGTCCTTCAACTCGATCTCGCCGAAGTTGCGCTTCAGTGCGGCGGCGAACTTCTTCCCGCGTCCGCCCATGCCGCGGTTGTCCACTTGCAGGATGGCGATTCCGTTCTTCGCCAGGAGCTGGTGGAAGAGGAAGGTCGTTCCGCCCCAGGCGTCGCGCGAGACCTGCCCGCTGGGGCCGCCGTAGGGATTCATCAGCACAGGGACGCGGTTGCTGACCCGCATCCCAACCTCTTCCCGCTGCTGCGCGGTCCTCTCGCTTCCCATCAGCAGCGTGGCGTGCAGCACGGTGCCGTCTTCCGCCTTGAAGTCCACGAACTGCGGCGTGATGAGGTCGAAGTCCGCCAGCGGCTTCGCGTCCCAGAACCTCTCGCACGTCGCGCCGACCGCGCACACCGACATGCGCGGCGGCGTCATCAGCGCGGAGTAGTTGTCCACGTAGTGCTTGTTGTCGGGCGCGAAGCTCGCCGAGTGCGTGCCCTTCTCCTGCGAGAGCTTCTGGAAGCCGGTGCCGTCGAGCTTCACGGAGTAGAGGTTGCGCTGGCGGTCGTCGCCCTCGCTCGCCGTGAAGTAGACCATCCCGCTCGCGTCATCGGCCGCCTGGATGCCGAAGGTCTCCCAGTCGCCCTTGGTGAGCTGACGAACGAGCCTTGCCTCGCCCGCCAGTGGGTCGGCCTTGTCGAAGCTGTAGAGATAAAGGTGCGTGTGCCCGTCGCGCCAGCTTGACCACAGGAACCGGTCGCCCGACTTTAGCGGCCGGAAGTCGTTCGTCACTTCGACCCACGCGTCGGGCTGCGACTCGCGCAGCACCATGCGCGATCTCCCCGACTTCGCCTCGACGAAGTACAGCTCCAGCTTGTCCTGTTCGCGATTCAGCGTCTGCACCCACAGCATCCCGTCGCGCAGCCACCCGAAGCGCGGCACGTACTCATACGCCGGCAGCTCGTACCACTTCACGCTCCCGCCGCTCGCCTTGACCACGCCCACGCGCACCTGCGGGTTCGGGTCGCCCGCCTTGGGGTACTTCATGTTGTCGACCGTCGGGTGCGTCGGGATCCAGTCCACGATGGGATAGGTCGGGACCTTGCTCTCGTTCATCTGCAGGAAGACGATGTGCTTGCCGTCCGGCGACCAGAAGTAGTTCGAGCGGACGTCGAGCTCCTCGGCGTACACCCAATCGACCTCGCCGTTGAGCAGGTTCTCGTTGCCGTCCTTGGTGAGCTGCTTCTCCTTGCCGCTGGCGAGGTCGCGGACCCAGAGGTCGTGCTCGCGGACGAAGGCGATGCGGCTGCCGTCGGGCGAGAACTTCGGGTCGTCGCCGGGGCCCATCATCTGCGCCTTGCCGTCCTTGAGCGAGTAGAGCCAGAGCCGCCCGCCGGAATCGAACAGCAAATGCTGCGAGTCCGGCGCCCAGTGATATCCCGCGACCGAATACCGCGACCGCCGCTCTTTCTCGCGGTCGTCCTTCGCCGCCTTCTCCGCCGGCGGCTTCATCTCGGCCAGCTTTTCTTCCGCCACCAGCACCGCCGGCTTCATCTGACCGCCGGCAACGTCGACGTAATAGAGCGCGCCGTGCTCGCCCGCGTCGTCGCGCTGCACGAACGACACCTTGGTCCCGTCGGGCGACCACTTCACCGTCTCGGGGGCGCGGCCGGTGATGCCGCCCTCGGCAAAGATGGCCTCGATGGTGAGCTGCTTCTTGCCGGCCTGCTGGGCGAACGCGGTGAGAGAAAACAGAAGTAGGACGACGAGTGCACGCTTCAAGTGGGCTCTCCGAAGAAACCGGAAAGTTTACGCGCAAGAAAGCCGAACCACAAAGGACACAAAGGTCCCACAAAGGTTCTCCGTGAGGTCCTTTGCGATTCCTTGGTGTCCTTTGCGGTTTGTTTTTCTACGAGTGCGTCGCCGCCCAGAGCCGGAGCAGGCTGAGGAGGCAGACGAACATCCCGAGCCCGAAGTAGATGTTGTGCGCGGTGGCGGTGGTGGGCGCGTTGGGGACGCGGAGGCCGCGGCTGCGGAACAAGGTCACCAGCTGCTGCTCCTGCTGCAGGACGAACTCCGCCACCGGGCGATGGAACGCCACGATGAGCAACCCGAACAGCAAGCGCGCGACGTCGGCCACCATGACCACGATGGTAGGTTCCACGGCCCTCGCCCTCAATCGGGGAAACTGCTTAGAAACAGCGATTTTACAGCTTCCCACGCCGGCCTGCCCGCCCCGCCGGGGTGTACAATCTTCTCAGTCCCTCCCCGGCATGAATAACGACCTCCAGAACCTCATCGCGCTCTCCAAGGCCGACGAGGAGATCGCGCGGCTCGACGCCGAGATCGCCGAGCTGCCCAAGCGCGTGGCCGCCATCGAGCAGAAGCTCGCCCGCACCCAGGCGCAGCTCGAGGCCGCGAAGAAGGCCATCGCCGACGACGCCGCCGAGAAGCGCAAGCAGGAGTCGGGCATCCAGGACCAGCAGGGCAAGATCTCGAAGTACCGCGAGCAGCAGCTCGCGGTGAAGACCAACGACCAGTACAAGGCGCTGACGCACGAGATCCAGTTCGCCGAGCAGGCGATCCGCGCCGCCGAGGACCGCATCCTCGAGCTCATGGTCGACCAGGAAGAGCGCGAGCAGGCGCTCAAGGCCGCCGAGCAGGAACTGAAAGAAGAGACCGCCGAGATCGAGCGGGAGAAGAGCAGCGCGCGCGAGCGGACCGCCGCCGACCAGGCGCAGCTCAAGGAGTGGCACGGCAAGCGCGACCAGCTGCGGGCCGGGGTGGAAGACAGCTACCTGATGCACTACGACCGGCTGCGCAAGCTGCGCCGCAACGCCATCGCGGGCGTCCGCGAGCAGTACTGCCTGGCGTGCAACGTGATGCTGCGGCCGCAGACTTACAACGAATTGCGCTCGGGCGAGAAGCTCATCACCTGCGATTCGTGCGGGCGCATCCTGTACTACGACGCGCCCGCCGAAGCCGCCGCCGTGCCCGCCGGGTCGCCGGCCGCCGAGGCCGCCGGTTAACCCGGCTTCGCGAAAGAACCGGGACATGCGCTCCGTCCCCACATCCCGCACGTTGCTGACGGCGCTCTTCCTGCTTCTGTGTGCTGCCTTGGCCGCGGCGCAGACCGAGCTGCCGTGCGAGCAGGTCGAGATCCGTGTGCGCGTCATGCTGACCGACGATCGCCCGCCCGGGGAGCGCTTGCGCGTCGAACTGCTGGCCAGCGGCAGCTACTACGTCGACCAGATGTACACCGATGAGGAGGGCAACGGACGCTTTGGCGCGGTCAGGCCCGGCTCCTACGCCCTGCGCGCCAGCGGCATCTACGTGAAGACCACCACGGGACCCACCTTCACGTTGCGCTGCCACCAGGGCAGCGACCTTCAGATGCTGCGCGTCCCGCGCACCGAAGACGCCGAAAAACAGGTCGAGGAGTTCCGCGCGCAGGAGGCGCTCATCTCGAGCATCGACATGCGCGTCCCGGAAAAGGCGAAGAAGGAGTTCGAGCGCGGGGAGAAGGCGCGCATCGAGGGCCGCCTCGAGGAGGCGAAGAAGCGCTACGAGAGCGCGGTCGGCATCTATCCGGAATACGCCCGCGCCTACAACTCGCTCGGCGTCGTCCTCACGACGCTCGGCGATGCCGACGCCGGCATCCGCGCCTGGGAGCGCGCCGTCGCCCTCAACGACCACTACCCCGACGCGCTCATCAACCTCGCCAAGATCCGCTTCAATCGCCGCGATGTGCGTGGGGCGGAAGAGCTGCTCAAGAAAGCCCTCACCGCCGATCCCAACAGTCTCGACGCGCTCGGCCTGCTGGTGCCCACGCAGTTCATGAACGCCGAGTACGACGGCGTGGTCGACAGCGCGCAGCGCGTCCACGCCGTCCCGCTCCACCTGCAGTACGCCATCGTGCATCGCATCGCCGGCCGCGCCCTCGAGGCCCAAAACCATCCCGAGCAGGCGCTCGAGCAGTACAACCTCTTCCTCCAGGAAACGACCGATGCGCGCGCCGCCGCTGAGGTCCGCGCCGAGGTCGCACGCCTGAAGTCGAGACTCGGGCGGTGACCCCAGGAGGCCCCATGCTGCGCCGCGTGCTGCTGTTCCTGCTGGTCGCCGCCGCGCTCGCCGCGGCGCAGACCTCCACCACCACCCTGCGCGTGAAGGTCCTCACCGCCGACAGTCGCCCCGTCCACCTGCACGCCCAGGTCGACCTGCTCAACGGCGCGGGGCTCTTCCTACGCCAGGCGTTCACCGACGACAACGGCAACGCGGAGTTCGCCGACCTCGACCCCGGCACCTATCGCCTGCGCGTCACCGACGCGCTGGTCGAGGAGAACATGAGCGACGTCTTCGCCATCTCCCGCGGGCAGCTCATGGAAAGCCAGCTCCTCACCGTGCGGCTGAAAGCGCAGGCCGCCGCCGAACTCCGGCGGCAGGACGAGCGCCAGGCCACCATCTCCGCGCTCGAGCTCAACGTGCCCGGCAGCGCGAAGAAAGAGTTTCAGAAGGGCGTGGAGGCGATGGGCAAGAACGACTTCGAGCGCGCCGAGAAGAGCTTCCGACGCGCGCTCGAGCTCTACCCGCAGTACGCCATGGCGTGGAACCATCTCGGAGTGCTTTACATGCAGCAGGGCAAGGCCGGGCCCGGCGCGGAAGCCTTCGAGAAAGCGGTCGCGCTCAACGACCGCTATCCCAGCGCGCTCGTGAACCTTGCCAAGGTGCGCATGGAGCAGCGCAAGGCCGCGGAGGCCGAGCAGCTTCTGCAGAAAGCCGTCGCCGCCGATCCCCGGAACGCCGAGGCCTACGCCGTGCTCGCCAGCGTGCAGTACACGCGCAAGGAGTACGCCGCCGCGGCCGAGAGCGCCACGCGCGTCCACCCGCTGGGCGACGAGCAGTTCGCCGTCGCCCACTGGGTCGCAGCGCGCTCCTACGAGGAGCAGCAGAAGGACGCCGAAGCCATCGCCGAGTACACTATCTTCCTGAAAGAAGCGCCGGCGAGCGCGCTCGCCGAAAAAGCGCGGGCGGCGCTCAAGAAGCTGCGCGACGCCAACTACCCCTCTGAAAACCGCTAGCCAATCGACGGTCATCGTGAGCGCCCGCGCCGCCGCGCGGCTGCGCGCGGGGCACCCGTGGGTGTACCGCTCCGACCTGGCGGGCGAGGCGAAGGCGCCGGCGGGCGCGCTTGTCCTGGTCAACGAGGCGCGGAGCGGGGGCGCGCCCGGCAAGCCGCTGGGCTCCGCGCTCTACAGCTCGAGCTCGCAGATCGCGTTGCGCATGGTCTCGCCGCGCCCGCTGGCCGGCAGGGAAGATCTGCTCCAGTTGGTGCGCGAGCGCGTGCGCGCGGCGCTCGACTACCGGAAGCAGGTCGCGAAGGACAGTGATGCGTACCGGCTCGTCTTCAGCGAGGCCGACCTGCTCCCCGGCCTCATCGCGGACCGCTACCACGATATTTTGACGGTGCAGGCGCTCACGCAGGCGATGGACGCCGAAGACCTGCGCGCGGCCGTCATGGACGAGCTGGTCGCGCAGACCGGCGTCGCGAACGTGGTCGAGCGCGTGGAGCCGCGCATCCGCGAGCTCGAAGCGCTGCCGCCGAAGGAGAGCGGCTTGTTGCGCGGGGTGAAGACCGAGACCGAGTTCACACTCCACGGAGTGAAGTTCGGCTACCAGGCTTTGGGCGGGCAGAAGACCGGCGCCTTCCTCGACCAGCGGGAGAACTACGCCGCCGCGGCGCGCTACGCCCGCGGCCGCGCCCTCGACGTGTTCTGCTACGAGGGCGGCTTCGCGCTGCACCTGGCGCGCGTCTGCGATTCGGTCACCGGCGTCGATTCCTCGCGCCCCGCGCTCGAGGCCGCCGAGCGCAACCAGGAGCGCAACGCGCCCCGGATCCCGGAGATCGAGTGGCTCGAAGCCAACGCCTTCGACCTGCTGAAGGACTACTCGTCCGCCCGGGAGCAGTACGACACCATCGTGCTCGACCCGCCGGCGTTCGCGAAGTCGAAGAAGAACCTGGAGACCGCGCTGCGCGGGTACAAGGAGCTCAACCTGCGCGCGCTCAAGATGCTGCGGCCGGGCGGGACGCTCGTCACGTGCTCCTGCTCGCACCACGTCTCCGAGCCCGACTTCCTCGCCATGCTGGCGTCCGCCGCGGCCGACGCGAACCGGCAGCTGCGCGTCCTCGAAAAACGCGGCGCCGCCCAGGACCACCCCGTGCTGCTCTCGGTTCCCGAGACCCAGTACCTGAAGTGCGTCGTCGCCACCGCTCTGTAGAGAGCGCGGTCACTCCTGGCCGGCCCAGCCAGCCACCACCGATAAACAGTTGAAAATAAAGGCTATTTCTGTTCTTGACAGTAACACACTCACATTTTATTATTCTTTCGCGCTAATGGCGCATCCAAACTCTTGAGCCGAACAGGCAAACATTCCTATTTGGAGGCAGCAAGGCAATGACGATGATCACCCGTTGGGACCCATTCCGTGACATGGCGAGCCTGCAGAATCGCCTGAACCAGATCTTCGCGGATTACGGCCGCGGGACCGACGAGCTCTCGACCACCGGCTTCGTGCCGCCGGTCGACATCTACGAGGACGAGCACAACGTCACGCTGAAGCTCGAAGTCCCCGGCATCGAGGAGAAGGATCTCGACGTCCGCGTGGAGAACAACACTCTCACCGTCCGCGGCGAGCGCAAGTTCGAGCGCGAGGAGAAGGAAGAGAACTTCCATCGCATCGAGCGCCGGTACGGCGCGTTCTCGCGCAGCTTCACGCTGCCGAACACGGTGGACAGCGAGAAGGTCGCGGCCGACTACGTGAACGGGGTGCTGCAGATCCGGCTGGCGAAGAAGGCCGAAGCCAAGCCCAAGCAGATCAAGGTCTCGGTGGGCTCTGGCCAGAAGGCCATCGAGGGCAAGTCGGCGAAATCCGCGGCGTAAACGCAACACAACGCATCTGGATAAGGGAGGCCCGGCATCACCGCCTCCCTTATTTTCTGGAAACTGGAAACCGGAAACTTGAAACTAGCCGAGGACTGGAGTCTGAGGTCTGACGACTGATTTATGGCGATCCGCTGGGACAAACTGACCGTGAAGGCGCAGGAAGCCGTGCAGGCGGCGAGCACGCTGGCGAGCGAGCACGGGAACCCGGAGCTGCTGCCCGTCCACCTGCTGGCTGCGTTGATGGCGGACCGCGAGGGCGTGGTGTGGCCGGTGCTGACCAAGCTGGGGGCGAACGCCCAGGCCATCGCCTCGGCCGCGGAGCAGGAGATGGCGCGCCTGCCCAAGGTCTCCGGCGGAGGCTCGCAGCAGCCCGCGCTCTCCGCCGCGGCGAGCAAAGTCATCGACAACGCCTTCCAGCAGGCCGAGCACTTCAAGGACGAATACGTCTCCACCGAGCACCTGCTGTTGGCGCTCGCCGGCGCCAAGGGCGACGCCGCGCAGAAAGCGCTGGCCGGCTCCGGCGCCACGCACGACGCCATCCTCAAGGCGCTGACCAGCGTCCGCGGCTCGCAGCGCGTGACCGACCAGAATCCCGAAGCCAAGTACCAGGCGCTGGAGCGCTACGCGCGCGACCTCACCGAAGCGGCGCGCCGCGGCAAGCTCGACCCGGTCATCGGGCGCGACGAAGAGATCCGCCGCGTCGTCCAGGTGCTTTCGCGCCGGACGAAGAACAACCCGGTGCTGATCGGCGAGCCCGGCGTGGGGAAGACGGCCATCGTGGAAGGCCTGGCGCAGCGCATCGTGGCCGGCGACGTCCCCGAAGTCCTGAAGAACAAGCGGCTGGTGGCGCTCGACCTGGGCGCGATGGTCGCGGGCGCCAAGTACCGCGGCGAGTTCGAGGACCGGCTGAAGGCGCTGCTCAAGGACATCGAAGACTCGCAGGGCCAGATCGTGCTGTTCATCGACGAGCTGCACACGCTGATCGGCGCGGGGGCGGCCGAAGGCGCCATGGACGCCAGCAACATGCTGAAGCCCGCGCTCGCGCGCGGCGAGCTGCGCGCCATCGGCGCCACCACGCTCAACGAGTACCGCAAGCACATCGAGCGGGACCCGGCGCTGGAGCGCCGCTTCCAGATCGTGTTCGTGGGCGAGCCCAACGTCGAAGACACCATCGCGATCCTGCGCGGCCTGAAGGAGCGCTACGAGGTGCACCACGGCGTCCGCATCAAGGACTCCGCCATCGTCGCGGCCGCCACGCTCTCGCACCGCTACATCTCCGACCGCTTCCTGCCCGACAAGGCGATCGACCTGATCGACGAAGCGGCCGCCTCGCTGCGCATCCAGATCGACTCCATGCCGACCGAGATTGACGAGCTGGAGCGCCGCATCACGCAGCTCGAGATCGAGAAGCAGGCGCTCAAGCGCGAGACCGACCCAAACTCGAAGGAGCGCCTCGCGGCGGTCGAGCGGGAGCTCGCCGGGCTGCGCGAGCAGTCGAGCGCGCTCAAAGCCCGCTGGAAGCAGGAGAAGGAATCCATCGGCCGCGTGCAGCAGCTGAAAGAGAAGATGGAGCAGCTCAAGCTCGAAGAGCAGCAGGCGGAGCGCAAGGGCGACCTCAACCGGGTCGCCGAGATCCGCTACGGCCTGCTCCGCCAGGCGGAAGACGAGCTGAAGCAGGCCTCCGCCGCCATCGACGCGAAGGGCAACGGCGCCGCCCGCATGCTGAAGGAAGAAGTGGACGAAGAGGACATCGCGCGCATCGTCTCCAAGTGGACCGGCATCCCGGTGGCGAAGATGCTGGAAGGCGAAGTGAAGAAGCTGGTCCACATGGAAGAGCGGCTCAGCCAGCGGGTGATCGGCCAGGACCCGGCCATCGAGCGGGTCGCGAACGCCATCCGGCGGTCGCGCGCCGGGCTGTCGGACCCGCGCCGCCCCATCGGCTCGTTCATCTTCCTGGGCCCGACCGGCGTGGGCAAGACGGAGCTGGCGCGCGCCCTCGCCGAGTTCCTGTTCGACGACGAGCACGCCATGGTCCGCATCGACATGTCGGAGTACATGGAGAAGCACGCGGTCGCGCGGCTCATCGGCGCGCCCCCGGGCTACGTGGGCTACGACGAAGGCGGCCAACTCACCGAGGCGGTCCGCCGCCGCCCGTACTCCGTGCTGCTGTTCGACGAGATCGAGAAGGCGCACCCCGACGTCTTCAACGTCCTGCTCCAGATCCTCGACGACGGCCGCCTCACCGACGCCAAGGGCCGCACGGTCGACTTCAAGAACACGGTCATCATCATGACGTCGAACCTGGGCGCCGCCTACCTGCAGTCCGCGCGGCTCGACCAGCCCGACGAGTTCGCCTCCGCCACGGCGCAGGTGATGGACGCGCTGCGCGCGCACTTTCGCCCCGAGTTCCTCAACCGCGTGGACGACGTGATCGTGTTCTCGCCGCTCGGGCGCGAGCAGCTCACGCGCATCGTCGACCTGCGCCTGGAAGACCTGAAGCGCCAGCTGGCCGACCGCAAGATCTCCATCGAGCTGACCGACCGCGCCAAGGAGCTGGTGTTCCGCCAGGGTTACGACGTCGCCTACGGGGCGCGCCCGCTCAAGCGCGCCATCCAGAAGCTCATCCAGGACCCGCTCGCGCTCAAGATCCTGGAGGGCGAAGTGCTCCACGGCGACCACGTCACCGCGGACGCCGACGGCGACAAGCTGAAGTTCAGCGTGGCCAAGCGGGTGGGAGAGAAGCAGCGCGCCGGCGAGGGGACGGCCGATACCACGCACAAGCGGCGCTAGTCAGAAGGTGGCCGGTAGTCGGTGGTCGGTGACAAAACCGGTTTTCCGACTACCGAAGACTGACCACCAGGGCAGCCCAGAATCACCCGCGCCGGTGACGCCCATCACCGCCGCCTATCCGGTTTCGCGGTCGAATATCACCGTCGCGGCCCAGTCCACCGAGGCCGCCGAGGTGCCGCCATGAACCCCTGGCTCATCTTCACGCTGGCCGCGTTCGCCGCCGCCGTGCTCTACGCCGCCGCGCGCGCGCTTCACACCTATTACCACTGGCGCGGCACGCGGCTGGTGGTCTGCCCGGAGACGCGGGACTACGCCTCCGTCACCATCAACGCCAAGCAGGCCGCCCTCAAGTCGCTCGAGGGGAAGAACTATCTGCGCCTGGAAGACTGCAACCGCTGGCAGGAGCGCGAGAAGTGCGCCGAGCCGTGCCTCAACCAGATCGTGGAGTCCGCCGACGGCTGCCTGGTCCGCACCTACGTCGACAACTTCTATCGCGGGAAGCACTGCGCCATCTGCCGCAAGCCTTTCCTGGACGTCGGCTGGACCGAGCACCTGCCGGCCGCCATCGACGACAACGGCAACACGGTCACCTGGGACCGCGTCCCGGTGCCGCAGCTTCCGAAGTTCCTGACCTCACACATGCCGGTCTGCTGGGACTGCCACGTCGCCGCGACCTTCCGCCGCCAGCACTCCGACATGGTCACCGACCGTCCCTGGCAGCACTGAAGACAGGGCGACGAAGTCGCAGCGCGCTCGACCTCGAGCGCGCTTTCTTCTTGCGGATTCATTAGAATCCCTGCGCTGCGCTGTTCCAGGGTAGAGACGCCCTTCCGGCCGTCTCTTTTCAGGAGAAAAGAATGAGAGAGAAGGTCGCCACCAGCAACGCTCCCCAGGCCATCGGCCCGTACTCGCAGGCCATCAAGGCCAACGGCATGGTCTTCTGCTCCGGACAGGTCGCGCTCGACCCTGCCACCGGCGAGCTCTTGAACGGCGACGTGCGCGCCCAGACCGAGCGGGTGCTGAAGAACCTGGAGGGCGTCCTGGCCGCCGCGGGCACCAGCTTCGACCAGGTGGTGAAGACCACTGTCTTCCTGAAAACGATGGCGGATTTTTCCGCGATGAACGAGGTGTACGCGAAGTTCTTCCCGGCGCCGCCGCCGGCGCGCTCCACCGTCGCCGTCGCCGAGCTTCCGCGCCAGGCGCTGGTCGAGATCGACGTCATCGCGCTGGGCTAGAAAATGATGACAGGAGGACGCAGGGGACGCAGAGGAAATCTTTTTCCTTTTTCCTGTTGCTGCGAGCGGCTTGACTCACGCGAGACGAGGTGAAGGGAGGGGGAACAGGGAAAGAAAACATTCCCTCTGCGTCCCCTGGGTCCGCCTGTTTTCATTCGGTCTTCTAGAGCGCGAGCTTTTCGATGACGGCCGCCAGCTTCTTCGCCACCTGCTCGACGCTGGCGCCCGGCACGACGACCACCTTGGTCGCCGACTTCTCGATCATCAGGTTGAAGCGGCCGATCGAGGCGTCTTCGGCGTGCCGCACGTCGGTCCGATAGGCGAGGACGGGCTTCCTGCGCGCGTAGGCGTAGCCGCACTCCCAACAGGTGCCGGAATCCGGGTCGGGGCCATCCATGTTGGCGAGCACCGCCTGGGCCCACTCGATGCCCTCCACGTCCTGCTTGAAGATAGCGGCGGCGCCGCGCTCGCGCGGCTCGTTCTCCTGCGGCAGCCAGACCTCGTGCCCGGCCGCCGCGAGCGCATCGCGCAGGCGCCGGTTGAACTCGCGCTCGGCGGCGTTGAACAGCGGTCCCGCGAGGAAGAGCTTCATTCCGCCGGCGCGCCCTTCAGGTACTTGTCGAACCACTCCACCGTGCGCCGCAGCGAGTCGATCTGGTTCTCGCGCTTGGCGAAGCCGTGGCCTTCGTGCGGGTAGTAGACCACCTCCACCGTCTTGCCCTGCTTCTTCAGCAGGTCGACCACCTGGTCCGACTCCTCCTTCGGCACGCGGATGTCGTTCTCGCCCTGCAGCACCAGCAGCGGCGCGCGCACGTTCCCGAGATACTTGATGGGGGAAGTATCCGCGTACACCTTCGCGTCGTTCACCGGGTCGCCGAGCAGCGACACGATGTACTGCTGCAGGAGCGGGTCGGAGTGCTGCATCATCGTCTTCCAGTCGAGCACGCCGAAGATGTTCACCGCCGCGGCCCAGACCTCGGGCGTCTTTCCGATGGCCATCAGCGTCATGAACCCGCCGTACGACCCGCCGGTGATCCCGATCTTCTTCGCGTCCACGTAGCCGGTCTGCGCGAGCCACTTCGCGGCATAGACCTCATCCTGGAGGTCGCCGCCGCCCAGGTCCTGGTAGTTGGCTTTCTGGAACTCCATGCCGTAGCCGGTGGAGCCGCGCACGTTGGGCGCGATCAGGATGTAGCCGCGCGAGGCGAGCGCGATGGCGCGCTGGCTGAAGTTGTCGACCGTCTGTCCGGTCGGGCCGCCGTGCGGCAGCACCAGCGCCGGGTGCGACGCGTCGCGCTTCAGGTTGAAGGGCATCCACAGCAGCGCGCTGATGACCTTGCCGTCGAACGTCTGGTAGTGCACGATCTGCGACTGCGGCAGGTTGCGGGCTTCCAGGCTGGCGAGTGCGGAGTGCGTGAGCTGGCGCGCGGCGCGCGTGCGCACGTCATAGATCCACAGGTCCGCCGGGCGCGTCGAGTCCTGGTGCGCCACCAGCACGCGCCCGCCGTCGGGCGAGAACGCGCTCGGATTCCCCGCCAGCGTGTTCATGCCCGGCGGCAGCGGCAGCTTTTCCGCCTTCAGCGTCGCGCGGCTCGCCAGGTACACGTCGGTGCGGCCGTCTTCGTTGATCTGGTAGGTGAACCACTTGCCATCGGGGGAGAAGTTCTTCGCCTCCGCCTCCCATTCGATCCTGGTGACCCACGCCAGCTTCCTGGTGGCGACGTCGAGCAGCGCCACGTTCATGTACCCGCCCGGCTCGTTCGAGGTCAGGAGCACCGTCTTGCCGTCGGGCGAGACGTCGCTGGCGTTGTAGACCTTCTCCCCCGCGTGCGGCGTCAGCTCTTCTTTCTTCCCGCTCGCCACCTCCACGCGATACACGCTCGCGTCAAAGCCACCCACGGTCCCGCGCGTCGCGTAGAGATATTTTCCATCCGGACTCCAGGCGTTCGCCTCCCAGTTGTACTTCGGGTCGGCCTCGTTCGTGAGGTTGCGCACGGCGCGCGCCTTGACGTCCACCAGGCCGATGTCCTCCGACGCCGCCGTCTTGGCCTTGTAGTGCACCGCGATGGTCGCGCCGTCGGGGGAGATGAGCGTGGCCTGCTCGCGGAACTCGGGCGAGTTCGTCAGGTTCACCGTCGCACCGCCCGCGGCCGGCACGGCGAAGGTGTCGTACTGCTCGTTCCCGCCGAAGTCGGAGTGGAAGTAGATCCACTTGCCGTCCGGCGACCACGTGCTCGCGCCCTGCCGCTCCTCGGAGCGCGACATCTGGATCGGCCACCCGCCCGCCGCGTCCACTTTCCACAGGTTGATGCGGCCGGTGAGGTTGGTCGCGAACGCGATGGTCTTGCCGTCCGGCGACCAGCTCGCGCCCGTCACGACCCGCGTGTAGTACAGGTCTTCGATCGGTACCGGCGCCGCGGCCGGGTTCGTCGCCGACGCCACCGCTTTCGGGTCTGTCGGCTGCATGTTCCTGGGCGAGGATGTTTGCGCCGTCGCCAGCCCAGATAGAAGCGAGAGGAAAAGAAGAAGAAGACTGCTACGAAGTGCTCGCATCACGACACCTCCACGGGGAAGTGGACTTGGGGAGAGAGGAAGTCCAAATCAAAAACAAAGATTCGAGACACAAATCAACCGGACCGGAGCTTCACACGCGTGCCTTCCGACAGCGCGTCGCCCAGGAATTGTACGCGCCCGTTCACTTGGGCCCGGCCAAGAACAACCTTACGCGGCGCCTGGCACCCGCGGCGGAGCCGCCATCGTGCGGGCGCGGCGCGGACGCAGCAGCAGCACCGCGGTCGCGCCCAGCGCCGCGTTCTGCGTGAAGATCTCCACCACGTGGATGAAGCGCTGCGTCGTCGTCATGAGCGCGTTGGGTATCAGCAGCGGCGCCGCTCCTCCCGCGATCCAGATCAGCAGGCCGATCGCCACCGCAGCCTGCATCCGCGGCATCCGCAGCGTGTAGATGGCCGGCAGGACCGCGGCCGTCATCAGCGCCCCGCGCCCTACCTGGATGGCCCAGAACCACAGCCCCAGGCCGCGCGCGATCTCCTCGGCCTCCGGGTAGTAGCCCTTCGTGAAGTACTGGTACGTGATCGCTCCGAACACCAGATAGTAGAGCGCGTACGCCAG
Organism: Terriglobales bacterium; assembly: GCA_035457425.1. Classification (NCBI taxonomy): domain Bacteria; kingdom Pseudomonadati; phylum Acidobacteriota; class Terriglobia; order Terriglobales; species Terriglobales bacterium. The sequence goes on along the minus strand of DATIBR010000176.1, from coordinate 3,260 downwards.
CCCGCAAGCGAGCACCAGCGCCGCCACGCTCGCCGGGGAACGGCGCTCGATCGCGCTCCCCTGCTCGCGGGTGAGCTTCAGCAGGCGCGGGAGCACGGCCAGCACGCATCCCACGATGCCGTACATGACCAGCGAGCCTGCGAGGTTGCGCGCCGCGTGGTCGCGGATCTCGGGCGCGCGCACGAACAGCAGCGCCTCGCTCCACGTGCAGAACACGGTGATGATCCCCAGCGCCGGCAGGATGACGCCGAACTGCCCGCGCGTCCGCGGCGGCCCGAACAGCGCGACCGGCACGAAGGCCGCCGCCATCACCAGTCCCGACAGCGCCCACTCGGCGGCCTTGCCGTCGCCCAGCGCCCCGATCAGCATCGGGGCCGCTCCCAGCACGCAATACAGCAGCACTCGCAGCGGGCCTGGCATGACACCTCCCGTTTACTTCGCGGGCCGGACCTTCACGCGCGTGCCTTCCGGCAGCGCGTCGCCCAGGAATTCTACGCGCCCGTTCTTGACGATGCCGGTGACTTCGCGCGGCTGAGGTCGTGCGGCCGGCGAGTCGCCGGCCGCTACCTGCACTTGACGGGTGGTAGCGCCGGGCGTGCCGGAATCCATGGCCTCGTTCGCCAGGCGGTCGGCCTCGCGGTTCTGCTCGCGCCGCACGTGCCGGATGTCGAACCACCCCAGCCCGCGCAGCATCTCGTTGGCCCGCTTGTGCAGGGTCTGCAATTCGGGGGCGCGGACCTTGTACTCGCCCTTCATCTGCTTCACCAGCAGCTCCGAGTCGCTGACCACCATCAAGCCGGCGGCTTGGTGCGAGACCGCATACGCGATGGCCGCGATCAGCCCGGCGTACTCCGCGAAGTTGTTGGTGCGGACGCCCAGGAACTCGCTCGACTCGGCCAGCATCTTGCCCGTCTCGTCTTCGACGACGAGCCCATAGCCCGCCGGCCCCGGATTGCCGCGCGCGCCGCCATCCACGTGCGCGATGAGGTAGTGCTCGGGACGCTCGCGATGGAAGAGGTTGGTCATGGGGCCTCGTCAGAAGAAGCAAACCACAAAGGACACCAAGGCAACACAAAGGAGCTTCGTGAAACCTCTCGGTCCGTTGCGGGAGTACACCTTGTCAGGCACGGCGATCATCTGCCGTCCGCCAGCCTGAGCGCCAGCCGGTCGGGCAGTTTCGCGTCGAAGATCCGCTTCTGCGCGCCCTTGATGTCGTACGGCACGCGGTGGTACGTCACCACGCTCTTCTCCGTGTCGTAGGTGAGGAAGGCGGCGCGCGGGTCGCCGTCGCGCGGCTGCCCGGTCGAGCCCGGGTTGATCAGGTACTTGGTCGTCACCGCGAGCTTCAGTGCGTAGCTCTCCGCCTGGTCCTTGGTCTTGTAGAGCGGGCGGATCGTGGTCCAGACGCCCTCGCCGTCCACCGCGAAGCCGCCCTGGATGTGGGTGTGTCCGAAGAACGTGAGCGGCGCGGCCGCCTTGGTGAGCGGCTCGTAGGCGTCGCGCTGGACGATGATGTACTCGTCCTCGTCCAGCGGCGAGCCGTGCACCAGCTGCATATTCTCCAGCCCGTCCACCTTCACCGGACCCTGCGGCAGGTTCTTGAGGAACTCGAGGTTGTCGGGCTTGAGGTTTTGCTTGGTCCACATCGCGGCGAGCCCCGCGACCGGATTGAACCCGTCGATGCCCATCACGCCGGTGCAGGCCTTGTCGTGGTTGCCGCGCACGAATATCTTGCCGAGCTGGCGCGAGCGGTCGGTGACCTCGTTCGGGCTGGCGCCGTAGCCCACGATGTCGCCCAGGTTGAGCACCAGGTCGTACTTGGGCGCAGCCGCGAGCGCGGCCTCCAGGCCCTCGAGGTTCGCATGGATGTCGCTGATGATCAGGATGCGCACAGGCTGGTATTCGAAGCTGATCTACGGAGCGAAGAAGGGTAACACGGCGGGCAATCTGTGATTTGTGATTTGTGATTTGGACTGTTCGGCAGCCATCAAGACTGCGCGAAAACGAACCTCAGCCTTGAAATCACAAATCACAAATCAGAAATCACAAATCACCTGACCCAATGGCCCGCCGCGACCTCGCGCAAGGGCGGCAGCTGGGCGGGCAGCGCGGGCAGCTCGCCCACCGTCCGCAACGGCTTGGTCCTGTCCGTGCGCAGCGTGGGGATCGCCGCCAGCAGCCCCTGGGTGTAGGGATGCGACGGCGCCGCGAAGATGTCGCGCATCGACCCCATCTCGACGATGGCGCCCTGGTACATCACGGCGACGCGGTCGCAGACCTGCGAGACCACGCCCAGGTCGTGCGAGATGAACAGCATCGCCAGGCCATGCTTCTTGCGCAGCTCGGCGAGAAGCTCCAGCACCTGCTGCTGCACGGTGACGTCGAGCGCCGTGGTGGGCTCGTCGGCGATGAGCAGCTTGGGGCGGTTGACGATGGCCATGGCGATCATCACGCGCTGGCGCTGCCCGCCGGAGAACTGGTGGGGATAGTCCCGCGCGCGGCGCTCCGGGTCGGGAATCGCGACCTCGCGCAGAGCCTCCACGACTCGCTCTCCGACGCCGCGCTCGAACTCCATGCGGTCGCGGCTGCCCGCCTGGTAGCGCGGATGCGCCAGCAGGGCTTCGCCGATCTGGTCCCCCACCCGCATCACCGGGTTCAGGGCCGTCATCGGTTCCTGGAAGATCACGCTGATGCCGGCGCCGCGCACCGCGCGCATCTTCTCTTCGTCCAGCCCGAGCAGATCCTGGCCGTCGAAGAGGATCTCGCCGCGCACGCGCGCCTGCGGGATCAGTAACCGCATGATGGAGAGCGCGGTCACGGACTTCCCCGAGCCCGATTCGCCGACCAGCCCGAGCGACTCGCCCGCGGCGATGTCGAACGCGACGTCGCGCACCGCGGGTGCCCAACCGGCGGCCGTCGGGAAGTCCACACTCAAGTTGCGCACGCTGAGCAAGCTCATGGCAAGAATGACAAATGACAAATGAAAATCGTCATTTGTCCTTTGTCATTGGTCCTTTCTCTCGTGAGTTGCCGATCACTGCGGAGTCAGCACCAGCGGCAGCCCGTTCTTCGTGTTCCCGATGATCACGATCTTGGTGTTCTGGCTGTCGGCCAGCTTCTCGGTGGCCTCGATGCCCTTCCACGTCAGCAGCTCGGGCGAGATGCCCTGGCTCACCGTGCGCTGGAAGTCGCGGATGCCCTCCGCCTCGATGCGCTTGCGGTCGGCCTCCTGCTTCTCTTTCTGCAGCCGGAAGCTCATC
>DATIBR010000175.1 GCA_035457425.1 Terriglobales bacterium | reverse complement strand
GCCGACCGCTCCTTCGCCAAGGAGATGGAAGTCGCCGCGAACCTGGTGAAGGCCGGCGCGCTCACCGTCGCCCTCGCCTAACTTTTCTGGCCGTGGGACAGTGCCTGCGTCTTATACTTCCCTCCCCCTCAAATCCATCATCGGAGGTCAACCGTGAAGAAAGTCATCGGCGCGGTCCTCGGTGTCGTCCTCGTCCTGGGGTGGTGGAGCTTCAAGTCGTGGTTCAGCGGCGACAGCGGCGGCGGCGCCGTGAATGGTATCCCGGCGAAAGTCTGGGAAGGCGGCGGCCACCAAGTCACCTACACCGTGAACGGCTCGGGCGCGATGCGCGTCTCGGCGTGGTTCTCTGGCCACGACGCCGGCAACAGGCAGGAGACCCGCTCGCTCGAGACCTGGGAAAAGCTCGACGCCGGCACGCGGACGTTCCTCATCGACGCGCCGCGCGATTCCGGCGCCACCTTCGACGCCACCATCGAAGCTCCCAAGATCGGCGACACCATCTCGATGACCGTGAGCGCCGACGGCCGCGAGCTCTGCACCGACTCGCAGACCCTCCGCGAGCCCCTCAAGCCCGGCTACGCCTTCGGGGTGCAGTGCGAGATCGACGACTTCGCCTCGAACCAGGAAGGCGGCGTCTCGGACGACGAGTAGCCCGCCTCACGCGCCGGAGTGCGCGTGCTGGTGCACCTTCTGGTGGTCCTCGATCGACTCCAGGTGCGTGGTCACCTGCATCGCCACGCCGAGCGCCGCCGGCAACTGCTCCTCCAGCGCGGTCGCGCGCCGGTGCGCCTCGCCCACCGCGGTCCCATAGGGGAACAGCAGGTGCACCTCGACCAGCACGCGGTAGCCCGTCGTGCGGAAGCGCAGCCCGTGGTATTGCACGTCGAGTTCCCGGCTCAGCCGCTCCATCGCTGCGTTCAGCCGCTCGCCCAGTTCGGGGTCGGAGTAATCCATCAGGCCGCGCGCCGACCGCCACACCAGGTGCCCGCCCGACCACAGGATGTTCAGCGCCACCGCGATGGCGCACAGCGGGTCCAGCGCCTTCCAGCCCGTCAGCAGCACCAGCCCCAGGCCCGCGACCACGCCGAAGCTCGTCCACGAATCGGTCAGCACGTGCTTCCCGTTCGCCTCCAGGATGAGCGAGCCGTTCCTGCGGCCCGTGCGCACCAGGTACCAGCCCAGCCAGGCGTTCACCAGCGACGCGCCCAGCACGAACAGCGTCCCCATTCCCAGGTTCTGCAGCTCCAGCCCGGCGAGCCACTTCTGCACCGCGGTCACGATGATGTACACCGCGGCGATGATGATCATCGCGCCTTCGAATCCCGCCGAGAAGAAGTTGATGCGCTCGTAGCCGTACGGAAAACGCTGGTCGGCCGGCCGCGTGCTCAGGTGCAGGCTGAAGGCCGCGAATCCGACCGCGATGACGTGGATCACGCTTTCGGCGGCGTCGGAGAGGATGGCCGCCGATCCGGTGAGCCAGTACGCGCCCACCTTCCCCGCCAGCATCGCGAAGCCGAACAGCAGCGAGAGCCGCATGGCGAAGCGGTTGTCGCGCTGCGCAGCCGGCGAGAGGTCGGCGATCGGCTCCATGCCGGCATCGTAGACAGCCGGCCTGCTCGCGGTCTGTGATGCGCGGCACAGCGCGTCGTTACTGCGCGGGCCCCGCCAGCCCGAGCTCGCCCGCGATGCCCTTCATCGCCTCGATGCAGAACGCGATGTGCTCTTCGAGCTCGATGCCCAGCTCCTCCGCGCCCTTGGTGATGTCTTCCCGCGAGACCGAGCGCGCGAAGGCTTTGTCCTTCATCTTCTTCCGCACCGATTTCGCTTCCACCTCGGCCAGCGACTTGTTCGGCTTCACCAGCGCGGTCGCCGTGATGAACCCCGCCAGCTCGTCGCACGCGAACAAGGCGTGCTCCAGCTTCGACTCGCGCTTCACGTGGGAGTACTCGGCGTGCGAGAGGATCGCCCGCCGGAACCACTCCGGGTAGCCGCGTTGCTCCAGGATCTTCGAGCCGACGAAGGGATGCTCTTCCGCCGAGGGATGCTTCTCGTAGTCGAAGTCGTGCAGCAGCGCGACGCATCCCCAGTCGTTCTCGTCCTCGTCGAACTTGCGCGCGTACGCGCGCACGCACGCTTCCACCGCCAGCGCGTGCTTGCGCAAGCTCTCGGATTGCGTGAATTCGCACAACAGCTTCCAGGCGGCAGCGCGGTCTATCGTTGCCATAGAGATCCTTCGCTTCGCTCAGGATTTCGGCTGCGGGCTCCCGGCCGCCGCGGCGGCCTCACGCCCGCAAAGCACCTCAACTTCCAGGCTTCGTTCCGGTCGATCGTCATGGCGTCGAGTCTACAAAAAGTCCCTTCTTCCTCGTCTCTCGTTTCGCGCGATCCCGCACCTCGACAACGAGGAACGAGAAACCGAACGAGAAACCGGTCCTTACGATGTACTCAGAGAGTAAACCGGGCACACCGCCGCGCTTTCCTAGGGTTTTCTCCGTGTTTTCTCCGGATATCGTCCGATATCTTCCGGATTCTTCCTTGTTTCACGCGCACTTTTCAGTTGACAGCCGTGTTCATACTCCCTAGATTACCCACAGCTTGGGTCGTGGTGTATCGCGAGCCGAGCTGGTGAGCGCCCGCTCTGGCACTCCCACAACTGGATGGCCACGACTCTCGCGCCCGTAGATTCACGGGAAGTGGTGAGATG
>DATIBR010000174.1 GCA_035457425.1 Terriglobales bacterium | reverse complement strand
CGTCGCCAGCACGTGGGTGAGGTCGGCGGGCCCGCCGCCGGTGAGGAGGTACACGCTGTTGAAGTCGCCCAGCGTCCAGATCATCGACAGGATGGTGGACGAGAGATACAGCGTGCGGATCGACGGCCACGTGACGTAGCGGAATTTCTGCCACGCGCTCGCGCCGTCCACGCTGGCGGCCTCGTAGAGCTCCTTCGGGATCGCGAGCCGCCCGGCCATCAGGATCAGCGTCCAGAACGGCAGCGCTTTCCAGATGTGCACCAGCATCGCCATCGTCATCGCGAGCGGCGGGTTGGTGAGCCAGTTCGGCCCGTCCGCGCCGGTGAGGCGGAAGATGAGCGAGTTCACCAGGCCCCATTCCGGGTTGAGCATGAAGCGGATCGAGAAGATGGTCGGGATCGCCGGCACCGCCCAGGGAATGATGAAGATCACCGACAGCCAGCGGATCCAGCGCCGCTCGTGCACGAAGAAGCCCGACAGGAAAAGCGCCAGCACGAACTTGAGGTTCACCGCGACCAGCAGGAAAAACACGGTGTTGAGGACCGTGGGGAAGAACACCGGGTCCTCGAACAGCGTGCGGTAGCTCTCCGGGTTGCGCGCGAGCCACAGCCCGTACGAGACCGGGTAGAGCACGAACACGAAGAACACCACGACGTAGGGCGCGAGCAGCAGGATGCCCCACGCCTGCCACGTGTTGATCCCGCGCCGTTGCGCGGGCTGCGGGTGAGGAATTGCTATCGCGGACATGCTTTGCTTTATGCCCCCCTGACAAGGGGGGTGGCGCGGAGCGCCGGGGGGTTTCGGTTTTCGCTCAAACCCAACCCCCCGCTCGCTTCGCTTGCGGCCCCCTTGTCAGGGGGCCAAACCCCTATCCAGCGACCTGCTTGATACGCGCCACCATCTCGTCGACCGCCTTCTCCGGCGTCCACTTGTCGACCACCACGCGGTTCACCGCCTTCGCCCACACGTTCTCGTTGTTGAGGATGGTGAATTTCCAGTTCTTGGTGAACTCGAAGGGCACCGTGCCGGCCGAGAACTGCGCGTGCACGATCTTGCGGTGCGGGTCCTCGGTCCAGAACGCGCGCGACGCGGCGGCCTTCTTCACCGGGTACCAGCGCCCGAGCGCGCCCTCCACGTAGGGCGTGAGGTTCTCGTCCTGCATCGCGAAGGCCACGAACTCCTTGGCGCGCTTCTTGTTCTTCGCGTTGTTGAAGATCACGCCGACCTTGACCGCCGAGCGGTACTGCATCGGCTTGCCGTCGGGCTTGGCCGGGAAGCCCGCGGTGGCGATGTTCTCGTAGTAATTCTTCTTCGCCTCGGCGCGCTGCTCGCCGGTGAGCTTGTCGTTGTTCATGTCGTCGAGCCACTTCGAGGCGATCGAGATGGTCGCGTTGTGCGTCATCATGATCTGCTTGTTGTGGAACGCGACGTTGTTGTCCGGATCCTTCCAGTTCACCGCGGAGGGCGGCGTGCAGCCCGCGTCGATGGTGTGCGCATAGTCGCGCACCGTCGCCACCAGGCCCTTCTTCACCTCCGGCCGGTCGACCAGCAGTCTTCCGTTGTCGTCCACCACCTTGACGTTGTAGGCGTCCATGTAGGTGAGGAAGGAGTAGAACGAGTCGCTCGAGTCGACGCCCATCGGCGAGCCGATCGAGTACAGGCGCTTGCCGCTCTTCTTGCGGTAGCCGGCCTGCGCCTTGCCGCACCAGAAGTCCCAGTAGGCCTTCCAGGTCTTCGGGATGTCGCCGTCCTTGAAGCCCGCCTCGGCCAGCATGTCCTTCCAGTACTGGATGTGCATGGTCTGGCGCTTCATCGGGAACGCGTAGTAGGCGCGCTTGCCGGTCTTCTCGTTCAGCAGGTACACGGTCTCGAGCGTGACCGGCAGGAAGTCGCCCTTCATCGGCGTGAGGATGTCCGAGAGGTCCTCGAGGCGGCCCTCGGCGGCCCACTTGCCGGCAACCTGGAAGTCGAACACGTCGCCGTAGGCGACGTCGGGCGGCGTGCCCGCGTCGAGCGCGGCCACGGCCTTCGGCACCGATTCCTGCGGCGAATAGCGCGACAGCTCCACCTTCACGCCGGTCTTCTTCTCGAACTTGGCGACCATGTCGTCGAGCGCCTTGTCCTCCTGCGGGTAGAACCCCTTGGTCCAGTACACGACCAGCGTTTCCTGCGCCGCCGCCACGGACGCGAAGGCGCCCAGCACGCAAGCGGCGAAAAGCTTCCTCAACATGGATCGGCCTCCTCTGGGTGAACTTGTATGATAACTGACGAATTTCAGGCTTTGGGGTTGTTGTTCTTCCAGGCTTCGAATTCGGCCTTGGTCTCGGCGCTCGGCGGGTAGAGCCCGAAAATGGAGCGCCCTTCCTTCACGCGCGCCTCCACCCAGTCCTCGAACTGGGTTTGCGCCTCGGCTTCCTTTGCAACTTCGTCAGCCATCTTGGCCGGGATGACCACCACGCCCTCGGCGTCGCCGACCAGCACGTCGCCCGGGTAGACGGCCACGCCGCCGCAGCCGATCGGCACCTGGCTCTCCACCGCGTGGTGGCGTACCAGGTTGAGCGGCGCCGAGCGCGCGCCGCAGTAGGCCGGCCAGTCCAGCTTCTCGATGGTGGGCGAGTCGCGCAGCCCGCCGTCGGTTACCACGCCTGCCGCGCCGCGCACCATGAGGCGCGTCATCAGGATGTCGCCGCCGGTCGCCGCGGCTGCGTCGCGCCGCGCGTCCATCACCAGCACGTGGCCCGGCGGGCAGGCCTCGATCGCCTCGCGCTGCGGGTGCCCGCGGCCCTCGAAGGCGCCGAGCTGGTCGACGTCCTCGCGCGCCGGGATGTAGCGCAGAGTAAACGCTTCGCCCACCATGCGCGGCGCGTCCTTGTTCAGCAGGAAGATTCCCTGGATGAAGACGTTGCGTAGCCCGCGCTTGAACAGCACGGTGGTCAAAGTCGCGGTGGAAACTTTTTTCAGCGCCGCGCGGCTATATGATGAAAGCATGGTGGAAGTGGAACGCGAAGGAGCGGTCGCCCGAATCTTCCTCAACCGGCCGGAAAAAGCAAACGCATTGAATTCCGCCATGTTGGCGGAGCTGCACCACGCTTTGCGGAAAATTGACGACGCAAAAGTCGTGGTCCTGGCCGGCCGTGGGAAGGCGTTCTGCGGCGGCGCGGATGTCGTGGAATTGCGCTCTTTGAACGTCGAGACCGCGCCCGCTTTCGTCACCCGGATCCATGAAGCGTGCAAAATCATCCGCGAGCTGCCGGTGCCGGTGGTCGCGCGGCTGCACGGCGCGGTGATCGGCGCGGGCCTCGAGATTGCCGCGGCCTGCGACCTGCGCGTCGCGGCCGACGGCACGAAATTCGCCATGCCGGAAGTGAAGCTCGCGATCCCGTCGGTGGTCGAGGCGGCGCTGCTGCCCCGGCTCATGGGCTCGGGCCGGGCGGCATGGCTCGTGCTCACCGGAGAAGCGATCGACGCGCGGCGCGCGCTGGAATGGGGCCTGATCGAGGAAATCGGCCACGGCGAGAAGCTCATCCAGGCGCTGCTCGCCGCCGACGCCGGGGCGCTGCGCATGCAGAAGCAGCTCCTGCAGCTCTGGGACGAGGCTTCGCTCGCCACCTCGGTGGCCGCGAGCATCGAGCGCTTCGCGCAGGCGTACAATAGGTAGGGCTAGCGCAGCAAGGAAACACTAGATACATGGCAAAACCGCAGGTCTACGACGCCTCCGCGATCCAGGCCCTCAAGGGCCTCGAGCCGGTGCGCCGCATGCCGGGGATGTACACCCACACGGTGCATCCCCTGCACATCGTCCAGGAAGCGATCGACAACGCGGTGGATGAGGCGCTCGCCGGATTCGGCAAGCGCATCACCGTGAGCGTGTTCAAGGACGGCTCGGTGCAGGTCGAGGACGAAGGCCGCGGCGTGCCGGTCGACATGCACCCGGTGGAGAAGAAGCCGGCGGTCGAGGTGGCCTTCACCATGCTGCACGCGGGCGGCAAGTTCTCGCGCTCCGGCGACGGGGTGTACCACATCTCCGGCGGCCTGCACGGCGTGGGCGTGGCGGTGTCGAACGCCTTGTCGAAGCGCTGCGAGGTCGTGGTGTTTAGAGAAAATCAACGCCATTCGATCGTGTTCGAGGGCGGCGAGCTCAAGCAGAAGCTGAAGAGCGAAAAAATCAAGGAGCGCAAGACCGGCACGATCGTGCGCCTGTGGCCGGACCCGAAGTACTTCGACTCGGCGCACATCCCGATGAACGAGCTCGAGCACCTGGTGCGCTCGAAGGCCTACTTGCTGCCCGGCCTCACCATGGCGCTGGAAGTCGAAGGCAAGCAGACGCGCCTGTGGAAGTACGAGCGCGGCATGGCGCAGTACTTCGAGATGATGCTCGACGGGCGCGAGATGGTGGCGCCGCTCTTCGCCGGCGAAAAATATTTCGACGAGAAGACGCAGCTCACCGACATCGAGCCGGGCGAGGGCGCGTCATGGGCGATCGGCTGGGTGGCGGAGGGCGACATCTTCGCCGACAGCCACGTCAACCTGATTCCCACGCGCTCGGGCGGCACGCACGAGGCGGGCTTCCGCTCCGGCATCTTCGACGCGCTCGCCGCCTTCATGGACGGGCGCGGCCTCGCGCCCAAGGGCGTGAAGCTGATCCCGGACGACCTGTGGCAGCGCGCCTGCTTCACGCTCTCCGCGCGCATCGTGCGCACGCAGTTCCACGGCCAGACCAAGGAGAAGCTCACCACGCGCCACGCCGCGCGCCTGCTCGAGCTGTGCGTGAAGGACGCCTTCGAGCTGTGGCTGAACGAGCACGTCGACGAAGGCAAGAAGATCGTCGAGCTCGCCATCGAGCAGGCCATGGCGCGCCTCGCCAAGGGCAAGAAGGTCGAGCGCAAGAAGTCGAGCGGCATCGCCACGCTGCCCGGCAAGCTGGTCGAGTGCGCCTCGGGCGACATCACGCGCAACGAGCTTTTCCTGGTGGAGGGCGATTCCGCCGGCGGCTCGGCGAAGGAGGCGCGCGACAAGGAAACGCAGGCGCTGCTGCCGCTGCGCGGCAAGGTGCTCAACTCCATGTCGAAGGACAGCCGCACCGTGCTCGCGAACAAGGAGCTGCAGGCCATCGCCACCGCGATCGGCGTCGACCCGCACGGCGCGGAGGAGAAGGTCGACCTCGGCTCGCTGCGCTACGGCAAGGTGATCGTGATGACCGACGCGGACGTGGACGGCGGCCACATCCAGGCGCTGCTCCTCACTTTCTTCTTCATGCACGCGCCGCGCCTGGTCGAGGCGGGGCACCTGTACGTGGCGCAGCCGCCGCTCTACAAGGTCGAGGTGCCGAGCCAGGGCAAGGGCAAGCCGGCGCGCCGGCTGTATTGCCTCGACGACGACGAGCTGGATGAGACCTTGAACCAGTTGAAGAAGGAAAAGGTCAAGGACGGCAGCTGGGAGATCTCGCGCTTCAAGGGCCTGGGCGAGATGAGCCCGGAGCAGCTCTGGGAAACCACCATGAACCCCGACGCGCGCCGCCTGGTTCGCATGGAGTTCGACACCAAGAACCTCAAGGCGGTGCGCCAGACCTTCGAGAAGCTGATGGACGCGGGCGAAGCCGAGGAGCGGCGCAACTGGATGCGGGAGCACTGGAAGACCGTGGAGGCCGACGTATAGAAAAGGGGTCAGAGCAAATTTTTCGCTATGGCGACGAAAAAGAAGAAATCGCGGCAAAAGCCCGTGTGGGAACGAGCCTACAAGGGTCATGTCCTCTGGCTCGG
>DATIBR010000173.1 GCA_035457425.1 Terriglobales bacterium | reverse complement strand
TAACATTTCTCCTGAGTGCCCTCATGAGCGCAGTTATGACGCGGGGGAAGCATTTCTCGTGGGTCGTGTTCTTGGCGATAGCGTTTCTAAGCTGCCTAACCATTGTGCGGCACACGTTCCTCGTCGGAAGGTAAGTTTCATGCGTGATGCAGTCATCGTGAGTTCTGTCCGGACGCCCGTTGGCAAGGCCTACAAGGGCACGCTCCGTGCCACGCGGCCCGACGACCTCGCCGCCGTCGCCATCAAGGGCGCGCTCGCCCGCGTGCCGCAGCTCGACCCGAAGGAGATCGAAGACGTCATCCTCGGCTGCGCCATGCCCGAGGCCGAGCAAGGCATGAACGTGGCGCGCATCGCTTCCCTGCGCGCCGGCCTGCCGGTCGAGATCTCGGCCATGACCATCAACCGCTTCTGCTCGTCCGGGCTGCAGGCGATCGCGCTCGCGACCGAGCGCATCCGCGGCGGCGGCGCCGACGCCGTGCTTGCCGGCGGCGTCGAGTCGATGACCATGATCCCCATGGGCGGCAACAAAGTCTCAGCGAATCCGTGGCTGGTCGCGAACTATCCCGACGCCTACCTCTCCATGGGCCTCACGGCCGAGCGCCTGGCGCAGCGCTTCGGCATCACCCGCCAGATGGCCGACGAGTTCTCGCTCGCTTCGCACAAGAAGGCCATCGCCGCCATCGAAGCCGGCAGGTTCAACGACGAGCTGGTTCCTGTACCCGTGAGCTTCACGACGCCCAACGGCTCGAAGCCCAAGCGCCAGGAGATCACCTTCAAAATGGACGAAGGCCCGCGCGCCGACACTACGCTCGAAGCGCTCGCCGGCCTGAAGCCCGCCTTCCACATGAAAGGCACGGTGACCGCGGGAAATTCGTCGCAGATGTCGGACGGCGCGGCGGCGGCCGTCGTCATGTCCGAGGAGCGCGCGCAGGCGCTCGGCATCAAGCCGGTGGGGCGCCTGGTCTCCTTCGCCACCGCCGGCTACAAGCCGGAAGAGATGGGCCTCGGCCCGGTGTACGCCATCCCGAAGGCGCTGAAGCTGGCCGGGCTGAAGCTCGCGGACATCAGCGTGTTCGAGCTGAACGAGGCCTTTGCCGCGCAGGCGCTTTCCGTCATCCAAGAAGCGGGGCTGCCGCTGGATAAGGTGAACCCGAACGGCGGCGCCATCGCGCTCGGGCACCCGCTGGGCTGCACCGGCGCGAAGCTGGTGGCCTCGATCCTGCGCGAGCTGCAGCGGCGCAAGGCGAAGTACGGCATCGTGACGATGTGCGTCGGCGGCGGCATGGGCGCGGCAGGCGTCATCGAGAACTTGAATTAGACAAGCGCACCACAAAGGGCACAAAGGCTTCACAAAGGACCTCATGGCAACGGTGGCAACACAAGCAAAGAGATCGGCGAATGCGGTCAGCAAGCTGATCGTCGACGGCGCCATGAAGGTCCACACCGCCTTGGGACCGGGTTTGCTGGAGAGCACGTATGCCGCGTGCCTGGCACAGGAATTGCGTAATCAGGGCCTTGAAGTTCGAACGGAGGTTCCGCTCCCGGTCTTCTATGAAGGACTGAAGCTGGAGATCGGCTACCGTATCGACATGCTCGTGGGCGATGTCGTTGTCGTCGAAGTAAAGAGCATCGACGCGATCGCACCGATCCATCAAGCGCAACTGCTCTCCTATCTCAAGTTGAGCGGTAGAGGTTTGGGTCTGCTTCTCAATTTCAACGTTGTTCATCTGAAGGACGGAATAAGGCGCTTCGTGCTGGGTAGCAGTTGGCAGTGACCCTTGGTGTTGCCTTTGTGTCCTTTGTGGTGAGCTTTTTTTAAGGAGCCGAAATGGCCACAGCAGCGTTACCGAAGACGAAGATCACCGGCGGGAGCTGGCTGATCGAGGACCGTCCGCTCGAGGACGTCTTCACCCCGGAAGATTTCACCGAGGAGCACCGGCAGATCGCCGCGACCACCGAGGAGTTCGCGCTCAAGGAGATCGTTCCCAACATCGAGCGCATCGAGCACAAGGAGTGGGCGGTGACGCGCGAGCTGCTGAAGAAAGCCAGCGAGATCGGCATCGCCAACGTCGACGTCCCCGAGGAATACGGCGGCGCCGACATGGACAAGGTCTCGAGCGCGATCATCGCCGACCGCATCGCGAAGTCCGGCTCGTTCTCGGTGAGCTGGGGCGCGCACGTCGGCATCGGCACGCTGCCGATCGTGTACTTCGGCACCGCCGAGCAGAAGGCGAAGTACCTGCCCAAGCTCGCCTCGGGCGAGTGGGTGGGCGCATACGCCCTGTCGGAATCGACCTCCGGGTCCGACGCGATGAACTGCCGCACCAAGGCCGTGCTCTCCGCCGACAAGAAGCACTACGTGCTCAACGGCGAGAAGATGTGGATCACTAACGCCAACTTCGCCGACGTCTACATCGTGTTCGCCAAGGTCGACGGCGAGAAGTTCACTGCGTTCATCGTCGAGAAGACCTTCCCCGGCTTCTCCGTCGGCGCGGAGGAGAAGAAGATGGGCATCCGCGGCTCGTCGACCGCGCCGCTCATCCTGAACGACTGCCAGGTGCCGGTGGAGAACGTGCTGGGTGAGATCGGCAAGGGGCACATCATCGCCTTCAACATCCTGAACATCGGACGCTTCAAGCTGGGCGCGGGCGTGGTGGGCGGCATGCGCACGGCGCTGGCCAGCTCGATCGGCTACGCCAAGCAGCGCAAGGCGTTCGGCAAGGCGATCTCGGACTTCGGCATGATCCGCGAGATGCTGGCGAACATCGCCATCCGCGTGTATGCGGGCGAAGCGCTGGTGTACCGCACCATCGGCATGATCGACGCCGCGCTCGCCGACATCGACAAGAAAGCGGCCGACGCGCCCACGCAGATCCGCAAGGGCATCGAGGAGTACGCGGTGGAGTGCTCGATCGCCAAGGTGTGGGCGTCGGAGGCGATCGACCGCACGGTCGACGAGCAGGTGCAGATCTACGGCGGCTACGGCTTCGTCGAGGAGTACCCGGCGGAGCGCGCCTTCCGCGACGCGCGCGTCAACCGCATCTTCGAGGGCACCAACGAGATCAATCGCATGATCATCACCGGATGGCTGCTGAAGCGGGCGATGAGCGGGCAGCTCGCGCTCATGCCGGCCATCAAGAAGACGCTCGACGAGGTGATGGCCGGGCCTTCGAGCGAGGAGTTCGAGGGCGCGCTGGCCGACGAGCGCAAGCTCATCGCCAACGCGAAGAAGCTCACGCTGCTCATCGCGGGCGCGGCCACGCAGAAGTACATGATGGCCATCCAGGACCAGCAGGAGGTCATGGGCGCCATCGCCGACATGGTGATCGAGACGTTCGCGGCCGAGTCGGCCATGCTGCGCGCGCGCAAGCTGATCGCGGCGCAGGGCGAGTCGCAGTCGAAGCTCGCCGTGGCGATGACGCAGTGCTACCTGATGGACGCGATGGCGAAGATCGAACTCGCGGCGCGCAAGGTGGCGGCCGCGGTCGCCGAGGGCGACATGCTCCGCAGCCAGATGGCCATCATCCGGCGGCTGGCGAAGCACGAGCCCGCCAACACCATCGCGCTGAGGCAGCAGATCGCCGAGCGCGTGATCGAAGCCGGCAAGTACACGCTGTAGAACGATTGGCCACGGATTGACACGGATTTGTTCTTTCCCGTGTGATCCGTGGAAATCCGTGGCTAAGTTTTTTGGTTCTGCAGCTCCTGGATGGTGGAACTCACGAGTTCCTTGGAATCGTTCAGCAGCTTGAGGATGAGCTGCACGTCCATCGCGGGGCGGCCGGGCTGGCGCGCGCTCTGGCAGTAGACGCCGTGCTGGCCCACCAGCACGATGGCGTCGGTCAAAGTATCGAGCGTGGCGGCGAGCCGCCCGCGCGGCACGCCCATCTGGAACTCGTAGCGCTCCAGGTCTTCCCTGCGGTCTTCGAAGACGGACATCCTGCGATTGTAGTCACTTCCCTGTCGGGACGAGCACCTGGTGCACCGGAAGGATCTGCGGCGCGCCGAAACGCAGTCCCTTTGCCGCCATGATGCCGGCGAACACGGGCGCGAACGCATCGTAAGCTTCGCGCGTCTCCCAAACGGAGATGGTCATGAAATCTGTACCCTCACCCAACCCTGCATGGAAGAGAAGTCCCGGCGGTGGAGCGACGGGAGCTCCGCCTGCCCAGCTCTGTTGATATTGCTCGGCTGTCATTGCCGGTGGACGATAGAGGACGGCGATGGCCATTTCGCGCTCCTTTCGACGCCGCGATTCTAACCTCACTCGCGCTCACGAAGCGCCGCCGTTCTGGTCTAATAGCGTGCGATGAAGCTCCTTCGGGTCGCTGCTCTACTCCTCTGTTCCGTGCTGGCGTTCGCCGGCGATCTGGTCGACCGTGAGCCCGCGGTGCCGCTGATGTTCGAGGCGCGCGCCGCGCTCGGCAAGCGCGACTTCCCCACCGCCATCGCCAAGATGCAGGAAGCGCTGAAGCTTGCGCCCGACGACGCGCCCATGCTCTTCGCGCTGGCGCAGATCTACGCGCGCGCGGGCGAGAAGCAGAAAGCGATGGAGACGCTCGACCGCGTCGCGGCGATGGGCTTGGGCTTCCATCCCGACATCGATCCCAGCTTCAAGGCGCTGGCGCAGGAGCCGGGCTGGCCGGCGCTGCTGAAGAAGTTCGACGACCACCTGCCGCAGGTCGCGAAGAGCACGGTAGCGTTCACCATCGCCGAGCCGGATCTCTATCCGGAAGGCATCGCGTGCGACCCGCGCGCGAAAGCCTTCTACGTGGGCAGCACCGTCAAGCGGAAGATCCTGCGCGTAGGGGCCGGCGGCACCGCGGCCGACTTCGTCGCTTCCAAGCAGGATGGCATTCAGCTCGTCCTCGGCCTGAAGCTCGACCGCGAGGGAAAGTCCCTTTGGGCAGTGGCTTCGGCCGCGACCGACTTCGGCCATGCGGATAACGTCTCGGGGATCTACCGCTACGACCTGAAAACCGGCAAGCTCCTCGAGAAGCACCTGATGCCGACGACCGAACCGCACTTCCTGAACGACCTCGACATCACCGCCAATGGCGACGTCTACGCGACCGATGTGCTCGCCGGCACGGTGTATCGCTTCGTGCCGGGCAGCGACAATGCGCCGGAGGCCGTGGTCGAACCCGGGAAGCTGCGCGGCGCCAACGGCATCGCGTTCTCGCCAGACGGAAATTTCCTGTATGTCGCGGCCTCCGGCCGCGGCCTCTCGCTCATCGACATGAAAGCCAAGAGGCTGTCCGTGGTGCTGCTGCCGCACGGCGTCGCGACCGTCGGCATCGACGGCCTGTACTGGCATCGCAACAGCTTGGTCGGCATCCAGAACGTGCTGGGCCGCGCGCGCGTCATGCGCTGGCAGCTGGCCGCGCCCACCGGCATCGGCCACAGCGAGATCCTCGACCAGATGCGTCCGGAGCTGGAAGAGCCCACCACCGGCACGTTCTGCGGCGACGACTTCCACTACCTCGCCAACACGCAGCTCAACCACGCCGACGACAAGGGGCAGCCGGAAGCGGGTTACAAGACGAAGCCGGTCATCGTGCTGAAGATTCGGCTGCGCTGACTTGGCAGCCGCGCGTCGCGCCTCTTACACTTTCTTTCGGAGGATGATCATGCGCAAAGCTCTTCTCTTTTCACTCCTGTTGGCGATGGGCGCGTTGGCGCTCGCACAGAAACCCGCGCCGGACAAATCAAAGCGCCCGAGCCCGCCGGGCAAGCCCGCGGTCTGCACCTTCTCGGACGGCAAGACCATCACCGTGGAATACAGCCAGCCCGCGATGAAGGGCCGCAAGATCTACGGCGGCCTGGTGCCCTACGGTGAAGTCTGGCGGACCGGCGCGAACGAAGCGACCACGTTCGTCACCACCGCCGACCTCACCATCGGCGGCCAGACCGTTCCCGCCGGCAACTACACGCTCTATACCGTCCCGAGCGAAAAGAGTTGGAAGCTCGTCCTGAGCAAGAAGACCGGGCAGTGGGGCATTCCGTATCCCGAAGGCGAGGACCTCGGCCGCTACGAGATGAAGACCGAGCTGATCGAGATCCCGATCGAGAAGCTGCTTATCACGTTCATGGAGAAGCCGCGCGAGAACGACGTCTGCACGCTGCGCATCGACTGGGAGAAGACGCGCGCGTACGTGGACATCGCGGAGAAGAAGTAGCGCGCGTGGCGTCCGAACCCTTCCAGGACACTGGCGCAACGCCGGCGGTGCGGGGTCATGTGCACCGTCCGGCGAAGGCGGGCGGCGATGCCGTGGTGCTCACGCATGGCGCCGGCGGCAACTGCAACGCGCCGCTGCTGGTCGCCTTGTGCGAGGCGTTCGCTCAGCACGGATTCGTGGCGCTGCGTTGCGATCTTCCCTATCGCCAGGCGCGGCCGAGCGGCCCGCCGCGCGGCAGCGACAAGGAAGATCGCGCCGGGCTCAGGCGCGCGGTCGAAGTCGTGCGAAAAGAAGTGCGTGGCCGCGTCTTCCTCGGCGGTATCTCCTACGGCGGGCGGCAGGCGACGATGCTGGTCGCCGAGGAGCCGCAGCTCGCCGACGGCCTGCTCGTCCTCTCCTATCCGCTGCATCCGCCGGGCAAGCCGGAGCAACTTCGCACGAAACACCTGCCGCATCTCCGCGTGCCGGCGCTGTTCGTGAGCGGCGACAAAGACCCGTTCGGCTCGCCCGAGGAACTGGCAGCCGCGGTCAAGCTTGTCCCCGGCACGCCGAGGCTGATGATCGTCGAAGGTGCCGGACACGACCTGGGCTACGGAAAGCGCGCGAAGAGCAAGTCGGCGGAACTGCCGCAGCGCATCCGCGAGGCGTTCCTGAAGATGGTCGGGTAAGACAAAATGGCGGAGAGAGTGGGATTCGAACCCACGTTACCCTTTCGAGTAAACACGCTTTCCAAGCGTGCGCCTTCAGCCACTCGGCCATCTCTCCGCATGTGTTTCAGGAAGGCGCAACTGAGGTGAGCAGCTTCCATTCTAACGCAAGCGGCGCGCCCGCAGGCGCGCCGTGCGAACTGCGGACGTCCTACTCCTTGTCTTCGTAGATCTGCTGGGCCAGGTAGTTCTGGATGCCGATCTCGTCGATCATGCCGAGCTGCGCTTCCAGCCAGTCGATGTGCTCTTCCTCGTCTTCGAGGATGTGCTGGAAGAGGTCGCGTGAGCCGTTGTCGCCGGCCAGGCGCGCCTTCTCGACGAAATCGTTGAGGCGCTTCACGGCGTCGTACTCGAGCTGCAGGTCGTTCTTGAACTGCGCCGGGACGTCCTTGCCGATCATGATCTTGAAGTAATCGCTCATGTTGGGCGTGCCGTCGAGGTAGAGGATGCGCTCCATCAGCTTCTCGGCGTGGCGCATCTCCTCGATCGATTCCTTGCGCGTGTGCTCGGCGAGGCGGTCGTAGCCCCAGTTCTCGCACATCTCGGCGTGCAGGAAGTACTGGTTGATGGCCGTGAGTTCAGCCTTCAGCACCTCGTTCAACATCACGATGACCTTCGGATCGCCCTTCATTGCTTGCTCCTCGTTATGTTCTCGGCGGAATGAGAATAAATGGCCTCATGGCAGGTCCGCAATTGGCAATTAGCGGTTGCCAGATGATCTGTTCGGTGTTGCTAATCGCTAATCGCTGATCGCGAATCGCTAGAACTTCGTGACCTCGGTGAAGTTGAAGTCGCGCACCTTCATGGCGGGCACGACCATGTCGAACGACTCTTCGCCACTGGCGCGCACCGGCTCGCTCATCGCCTCGACCGCGGTCAGCATCTCGATCAGGCTCTGGTTGAAGCGGAAATTGCGCAGGCCGGCGGTGACTTTGCCGTTCTCCACCAGGAAGGTGCCGTCGCGCGTCATGCCGGTGAGCATCTTCTCGTAGGGATCGACCTCGCGGATGTACCACAGGCGCGTGACCAGGACGCCGCGCTCGGTGGAGGCGACCATCTGGTCCACCGTCTTCGCTTGACCGGCCCCCGGACCGGCGAACACGATGTTCATCGGAGCCTCGCCCATCTCGTTGGGCAGCGGGAAGCCGTGGCCGGTCGGGCGGACCTCGCCGACGGTAGCCAGCAGCGGCGACTTCTTCATCTTCTCTGCGGTCGCGCGCGCGTACACCACGCGATTGACCACGCCGCCGTTCACCAGCTCGACGCGCTCGCGGCGGACGCCTTCGCCGTCGAACGGCGCCCCCGACTGCAGTGGGTGGCGGCAGTCGTCGTACACCGTGATGTTCTCGCCGAATAGCTTCTTGCCGATGCGGTTGTTGAGGAAGGAACGCTCGTCGAGCACCGCCTGGCCGCCGAAATCGAAGAACATGAAGCCCACGAGGTCGAGCACCGCCGCGGGCTCGAGGATCACGGTGTACTTGCCCGGCGCGATCTCCCTGGGCCCCGCGGACTGCTTGGCCTTCTGCGCCGCGATCCGCGCGAGCTCCAGCGGGTTCACGTGATCGACGTTCGGCGAGTTGAACTTCTGCCAGCCGGAAGAATCACCGGCGAGCATGGTGATGGAGACTTCCGCCGAAGTCTGCTGGTGATATGCGAACAGGCCTTTCGAATTAACGATCGCTTCGGCCGACGAAGACGACGAGAAGATGCCGGCGGCGGTGAGGTCATTCTTCTTCGCCAGCTCGACGATGCCGTGGACACCGGCGGCGCGCGCCTCGGCGGTGAGCATCGCCGTCTGGTCATAGAAGCGCGTGGGCGCGTCGCCGCTCCTGGGCGCCATCTCGGCGCCGGCGAGCGGGAGCAGGTCCGCATCGGCGTGCTGCACACGCGCGATGGCTTCCGCATTCTGCACCGCGCGGCGGATGGAGTCGTCATCGAACTTGTTGGTCGTGGCGCGCGCGGTGCGGCCGTCGAACACCGTGCGGATGGAAAGGAAGTAGCTCTCCTCCGCGACGTTCTGGTGGATGGTGTTGTTGGCGAAGCGCGTGAGCGCGGACTTGCCGCCCGCCAGCAGGAGCTCGACCTCGTCCGCAGTCGCGTACTTGCGAACCTTCTCGAAGAGCTGCTGCGCTTTGGTCTCGTTGAGCATCAGCTCCCCTTGTAGGCCGACCCGACTTTCACGTTGCGGAAGCGGGCGGGCGCGGCGCCGTGGCCGGTGCCCATGGTCTGCATCGGCTGGCCCTTGCCGCAGTTCGGCGTGCCCCAGAGCGTCCACTGGTCGCGCGAGCAGATGGCGTCCATCGAGTTCCAGAACTCGGTGGTGATGCCGGAGTACGACGGGTTCTTCAGCATCCGGCCGAGCTTGCCGCCCTTGATCTCCCAGCCGATCTCGCAGCCGAACTGGAAGTTGTAGCGCTTGTCGTCGATCGACCACGAGCGATTGGTCTGCATGTAGATGCCGTCCTCGGTGTCCGCCAGGAGCTGCTCGAGGGTGAGCGCCTTCTCGCCCGGCAGGATGGACACGTTGGTCATGCGGATGATGGGCAGGCGGCTCCAGCCTTCCGCGCGCATCGTCCCGCCGGAGCGCTGCAAGCCGATCATCGCGGCGGTATCGCGTGAGGAGAGGTACCCGGTGAACTGCCCGCGCGTGATGATGGGCGTCGACTGCGACTGCACGCCTTCGTCGTCGTATGCGAAGGTGCCGAGGCCGGGGCCGTGCTCGGGCGTGGCGTCGGCGACCACGTTCACCAGCTCGGTGCCGTACTGGAGCGTACGCAGCTTGTCGAGCGTGAGGAACGACGTGCCGGCGAAGTTCGCCTCCATGCCGAGCACACGGTCGAGCTCGATGGGATGGCCGACGGACTCGTGGATCTGCAGGCCGAGCTGCGAGGAATCGAGCACGATGGTCGCCACGCCCTGCGGGCACTGCGCCGCCGCGTGCAGCGCCACCGCTTCCTCGCCGATGCGGCGCGCGTTCTCCACCAGCTTGAGTTCTCCGATGAGCTCGTAGCCCTTGTTCTGGAACTGCCCGCCGAACGAGTTGGGATACGAGCGCTTCTGGATCTCGGTGCCCTGGAACGAATACGCCGCGTAGCCGGCGCCGGTGGTGGTGCGCGTCTGGTGGATCTCCGCGCCCTCGGACGAGTAGAACCACTGCTCGTAGCGGCGGAAGTTCAGGTTGCTCTCCGCCAGCGTGACGCCTTTGACCGCCAGCAGCTCCTTGTCGACGGCCAGCAGCAGCGCGATGTTCTGCTCGATGGGGATGGAGAACGGGTCGACCTGGCAGGGCGACGACCACTCCGCGACGTGCGGCTTCTCCGCCGCCAGCTTCACGTCGTACTGCTTCACCGTGGCGGACGACTTCGCGATCGAGACGGCCTGCGCCGCGGCGCGCTCCACGGATTCGCGCGTCAGGTCGTCGGTGGCGGCGAATCCCCAGGCGCCGTCGGCGATCACGCGGATGCCGACGCCGAGCGACTCGGAATCCGAGGCGTGGCCGACCTTGCCATTCTTGGTGGCGAGCGAGCGATTGCGCTCGTCGACGATGCGCAGGTCGCAGAAGGTGGCGCCGCGGGACTTCGCGGTGTTCAGGGCCCAGGAGGCGATCTCTTTCATCGGCATGCGGACGTTTGATGATAAATGAGAGGTGAGTTGCTGTGGGCTGAGCGGTAAGCAATAAGCGACCAGCAACAAGCCAAACCATTCGCTGCCACGCATATCGCTTATTGCCTATCGCTTATCGCTTCTCGCTTCTTCACCAGCCTTTGCGCTTCTTCAGTTCCGTGACGTGCGCCAGGTGATGCCGGCTGTGCCACGAATAGAGCGCGAGCAGCGCGTCGAGCGTGAGCTTCGTGTTCATCTCGGGATGGAAGAATTCGCGCTTCCATTGCTCCGGCTTCATGGCGCGAATGACCGCGACCCAGCGCGCGTGCACGGCATCGAGCAGGTTGAGCGAGACATCGATGCTCATGGCGGAATCCGCCAGCTTCGCCCACTCCGCTTCTTTGTAGGGCTTGATGGTCGGCGTGTCCTCGGTGAGCGTGAGCTTCCAGCGGATGTAGGCGTTCATGTGGCTGTCGGGGACGTGGTGCACGACCTGGCGCACCGTCCAGCCGCCCTCGCGATACGGCGTGTCAAGCTGCGACTGCGACAGCTCCTTGACGGCCTCGCGCATGCGCCGCGGCAGGCCTTCGATGTCGGTGAGGCGGTCGCGCCGGTCGGCGTCGGTGAAGCTGGTGGGGGCCTGGAACGGCCCGACCGGGTAGCGCGGGTCGCCGGCGGCCGGTGTAGTGCTCATGCTCGCCTCCGTTTACCAACTGGGATATCGAGAGTATAGCTGCGGCGCGGCAATGGTATCGTGTCGCCGCGGCGCTCAGGAGATGCGCGTGCGGGTGATGCGGATCCTATTCTTCGCGATGATCGTCTTCCTCGCGCTGCCGGAATTCGTCTTCGGCGTGCGCGGGATCTCGCAAGGCATGGCGGCGCGCGGCGACATCTGGTCGGTGCAGCACAACTATTTCGGCGCCGCGTGGGTCCTGCTGCCGGACCTGGCCGCCGTCGCCATCGCCGGCGTCGCCGCCTTCCGGCCGGTCCGGCGGAACTGGGTGCTGTTTCTTGCGGCCGCCATCATCGTGCTGTTCCTGGCCGTGAATCTGCCCTCCTGGTACCTGCCGCCGGAGATGCGCGCGCGCAGCATGACAATGTCGAGCATGCGCTCGCTGCAGCACGCCGTGGACGACTGGTCCGCTGCGCACGGCAGCTACCCGCGCAACGCCGTCGAACTGGAGCGCGCGCTCAAGCAGGCCGGCCTCCAGCGCGCGAGCCCGTTCCAGCGCAAGGGCGAGCCGCTCGAGTACCAGATCGTGATCAACGCCGACGCGCACGACCCCGTCACCTCCAGCGAGCGTCCCGGAGTGCTGCACTACGCCGTGCGCCTGAACGGTTCCGAGTACTGGATCACCGCGACCACGCTGCCGGAGCCGGTCTCGCACCAGGTCGTGATGATGACGGAAGGCGACTCCGGTCCGCCGTGGGTCCTGACGGGCAAGCTGCCGCTCGCGCCGCCCCTCCGGCAGCGCGCCGCGCCGATGAAGGACTCGGCGCCCAGGAAGAAAAAATAAGGGCGGCCGAAGCCGCCCTTCTCCCCAATGGGTAGACGCCCGGCGACTCGCCGGCGCAAATCGTCTAGGTGCCTTCGCTCCAGCTCGCCAGGTACTCCTCCTGCTCGGGCGTGAGCCGGTCGATCTTGATGCCCATCGCTTCCAGTTTCAGCTTGGCGACGCGCTTGTCGAGCTCTTCCGGCACGGCGTAAACCCTCTTCTCCATCTGCTTGTGATTGCGCGTCAGGTGCTCGACGCACAGCGCCTGGTTGGCGAAGCTCATGTCCATCACGCTGGCCGGGTGGCCTTCCGCCGACGCCAGGTTGATGAGCCGACCCTCGCCCAGCAGGTAGATGCGCTTGCCGTCTTTCAGCGCGAACTCCTCGACAAACTCGCGCATCGCGCGGCGCGAGCTGGCCATCTTCTCCAGCGCCGGGATGTCGATCTCCACGTTGAAGTGGCCGGAGTTGGCGACGATGGCGCCGTTCTTCATCAGCTCGAAGTGCTCTTTGTTGATAACGGTCTTGTTGCCGGTGACGGTGACGAACACGTCGCCGACCTTCGCGGCCTCGTTCATCGACATCACGCGGAAGCCGTCCATCACCGCCTCGAGCGCGCGCGTAGGCTCGATCTCGGTGACGATGACGTCGGCGCCCATGCCTTTGGCGCGCATCGCCAGGCCCTTGCCGCACCAGCCATAACCGGCGATCACGAACTTGGAGCCCGCGATCAGCACGTTGGTCGCCCGCACCACGCCGTCGATGGTGGACTGGCCGGTGCCATAGCGATTGTCGAACATGTGCTTGGTGAGCGCGTCGTTGACCGCGATGATGGGGTACTTGAGCACGCCTTCCTTGGCCATCGCGCGCAGGCGGATGACGCCGGTCGTGGTCTCCTCGGTGCCGCCGATGATCGCGGGCAGCACGTCGGTGCGCTTGGTGAGCGCGGTCGAGACCAGGTCGGCGCCGTCGTCCATGGTGACGTGGGGCTTGTGGTCGAGCGCGGCGAGGATGTGCTGGTAGTAGGTGTCGTTGTCCTCGCCCTTGATGGCGAAGGTCGGGATGTTGTAGTCGCGCACCAGCGAAGCCGCCACGTCGTCTTGCGTGGAGAGCGGGTTCGAAGCGCACAGCGCGACGTCGGCGCCGCCGTCGCGCAGCGTGATGGCGAGGTTCGCCGTCTCGGTGGTCACGTGGAGGCACGCCGCGATGCGCACGCCCTTCAGCGGCTGGTTCTTGATGAAGTCCTTGCGGATGGACTGCAGCACCGGCATCGACTGGTTCGCCCACTCGATGCGCTTCTTGCCTTGGTCGGCGAGTTCGAGGTTCTTCACATCGCCGCGGAGTTCGGTCGTCGTAGCCGTAACCATGGTTCCCTTCTTGGTCTTTGCGGGCATTAAGACATTCTAAGGACTGTCATTCCGAGCGAAGCGAGGAATCTGCTTCTTTTTCGAAAGCAGATTCCTCGTCGCTTCGCTCCTCGGAATGACAAGTAAGAAATAGGCCGACCTTACTTCGACGCCTTGGCGTGCGCCTCGGCCCTGCCGGCGAGCGCGCCGCGCAGCGCGTCGGCCTTGTCGGTCTTCTCCCACGTGAAGTCGGGGTCCTTGCGGCCGAAGTGGCCGTAGGCCGCCGTCTTCTTGTAGATGGGGCGCCGCAGGTTGAGCGATTCGATGATGCCCTTGGGCGTGAGCTGGAAGTGCTCGCGCACCGCCGCCTGGATCTTCTCGTTCGGCGCCTTGCCGGTGCCGAAGGTGTCGACCAGCACGCTCACCGGCTCGGCCACGCCGATGGCGTAGGCGAGCTGCACCTCGCAGCGGTCGGCGAGGCCGGCCGCGACGATGTTCTTCGCGATGTAGCGCGCCATGTACGCCGCCGAGCGGTCGACCTTCGTCGGGTCCTTGCCCGAGAACGCGCCGCCGCCGTGCCGGCCCATGCCGCCGTAGGTGTCGACGATGATCTTGCGGCCGGTGAGGCCGGTGTCGCCCATCGGCCCGCCCACGACGAAGCGGCCGGTCGGGTTGATGTGGTACTTGGTGTCGGCGTCGAGCAGCTGCGCCGGGATGACCGCCTGGATCACGTGCTCCAGCACATCGGCGCGCAGCTTCTTGTTGTCCACCGTCTCGGAGTGCTGCGTGGAGATGACGACCGCGTCCACGCGCTTCGGCTTGTGGTGCTCGTCATATTCCACCGTGACCTGCGACTTGCCGTCGGGGCGCAGGTACTCGAGCTTCCCGGTCTTGCGGACCTCCGCCAGCCGCTGCGTGAGCTTGTGCGCCAGCAGGATGGGCATCGGCATGAACTCTTCCGTCTCGTTGGTGGCGTAGCCGAACATCATGCCCTGGTCGCCGGCGCCGCCCGGGTCCACGCCCATGGCGATATCGGGCGACTGCTCGTGGATCGAGCTGATCACCGAGCACGTCTCGCTATCGAAACCATACGACGCATCGGTGTACCCGACGGCCTTCACCGTGCCGCGCACGATGGAGGGGAAGTCCACGTAAGCCTTGGTGGTGATCTCGCCGGCGATGAACGCCAGGCCGGTGGTCAGCAGCGTCTCGCAGGCCACGCGGCTGTGCGGGTCTTCGGTCAGGCAGGCGTCGACGATCGAATCCGAGATCGCGTCGGCGATCTTGTCGGGATGGCCTTCGGTCACTGATTCCGAGGTGAAAAGGTAACGGCTCTTGCTCACGGTCTTCTCCTGATTGCACTACGGCGCGCGCGCGGCGCTGAGGGGTACCGCAGATGCTGTCTTGTGATGTAGCAGATAGTTTACCAGCGCTTCGGCGGCCTACCGCCGAAACCCGCCAAATGGCTGCATTTCGAGGTTGTTAGGCCGGATTTTGCAGCGAACGGGAGGGCCGGGGCCAAGACGTTGTGTACAATGTCGCCCACGATGCGGGGTGCGCGGAAAATCACGGCGATCCTGGCGGCGCTGGCTGCCGGGCTCATCCTGTTCGTGGTCGTCTGCCCCATCACGCCGACGCCCATCGCCGTCGTCACCGCGCACGGAAAGGCGCCGGCGCCGAGTATGGCGCTGCTCGCCGCCGCGCTCCTGCTGCTTCCCTTTACCTTCCGCGTACAGCGTATCTCTGCGTGCTGCGCGCAGGTGGAAAGCTTCCGCGAACTCGCGCACGCCGACCTGCTCGACCTCACCTGCACTCGTCTCTGCTGAGACTCGTTCCTCGCTGAACCCCTGACGCGCGCACCGGTGTGCGCCGTCGTTCCCCTTCAGCGCCTTTCAACCCTGAGGAATGAGGACTGCCATGATCCATTTCTTTGCTGCCGGCGCGCGTGCCGTCGAGAAAGCGCTCGAGCGCGTCTGCATGAAATGCGGCCTGCGCCAGCGAGTCGCCACCCATCAACTGACTGAGACCGTGCTCTGCAAGCAGTGCGGGACCCCGTTGCCGCCGAAGGCGGCACAGGACTAACACCACACGGAAACACCCGCAACCATGCACCTCGACATTCTCGGACAGATCGGCCTCGCCATTGTCACGGCGACGGTGTTCGCCATCGTGGCGAAGCACCTGCGCCAGCCGGTGATCCTCGGCTACATGGCCGCGGGCGTGGTGATCGGTCCGACCGAGGGCTTCGGATGGATCTCGGCGCACGACATCGAGCCCATCTCGGAGCTCGGCCTCATCCTGCTGCTCTTCATGATCGGTCTGGAGATCGACCTGAAGAAGCTGCGCAAGGCAGGCACGCCGGTGCTCGCGGCCGGCGTGCTGCAGTTCCTGATCTGCGTCGCGTTAGGACTCCGGTTCGCGCCGCTGATCGGGATCCACGGCGACGGCGTAACCCCCTTCAGCAATCTGTACTACGCCGTCGCTGTGGCTCTTTCTTCCACCATGATCGTGGTCAAGCTGCTGTACGACAAATTCGAACTCGACAGCCTGCCCGGCCGCATCACGCTCGGCGTCCTGGTCTTCCAGGACATCTGGGCCATCCTCTTCCTCGCGCTGCAGCCGAACCTGGCGCACCCCACCGCGACCGTGCTGGTCGTCTCGCTCGCCAAGGGCGCCGGGCTCATCGCGTTCGCGCTGGTGGTGAGCCGCTACCTGCTGCCGGTCGTCTTCCGCTCGATCGCCAAGCTGCCCGAGGTGCTGCTCATCGGCGCCCTGGCGTGGTGCTTCGGCATCTCGATGCTGGCGGCGTGGCTCGGCCTCTCGCGCGAAATGGGCGCGCTCATCGCCGGCGTCTCCATCTCTACCTTCCCCTATAACCTCGACGTCATCGCCAAGGTCATCAGCCTACGCGATTTCTTCATCACGCTGTTCTTCGTCACGCTCGGCGCGCAGATCCCCAAGCCGACCGGCGGGATGCTGCTGCTGGCTGGCGCGACCGCGGTGTTCCTGATCGCGTCGCGTTTCGTAGCCATCACGCCGGTCCTGTGGGCGCTGAAGCTCGGCAATCGCGCCAGCATCATCCCCGCCATCAATCTTTCGCAGTTGAGCGAGTTCTCGCTCGTGATCTGCGCCCTTGGCGTAAGCCTCGGGCACATTCCGGAGAGCCTGTTGTCCTTGATGGTCGTGACGCTGGTCATCACGTCACTCACTTCCACCTACGGCATCCTGTTCAACCATGAGCTCTTCGAGCGGCTCAACCCCGTGCTGGTGCGGCTCGGCATGCGCGACCTTTCGCATGAGGACACCATCAAGTTCAAGGTGCGCTCCAAGCCCATCGTGCTTCTCGGCTTCTCGCTCGACGCCAGTTCCCTACTGCACGAGCTGCTGCTCAAGGATCCCGAGCTGAGCGACAAGGTCGCGGTCGTCGACTTCAATCCCGACGTGAAGAAGGAGCTCGACCGGCGCGGCATCGCCAACGTCTATGGCGACATCAGCCACTCCGACACGCTGCACCACGCCAACATCGCCGACGCGCGCGTGCTGCTCAGTACCATCCCCGATCCCTTCCTTAAGGGGACGTCGAACGTGCGGCTGCTGAAGCAGCTGAGGCGGCTGGCGCCGGAGGCGCTGACCATCATGACGGCGCACCGGTTGCCCATCGCCGACGAGCTCTACGCCGACGGCGCGTCGTTCGTGTACATCCCACGATTGATGAGCGTGCGCGAGCTGCGCGACGTGGTGCTGGGCGCGCTCCACTCCGACCTTGCCGACGAGCGGCGCGCCGCCCAGGAAGAGCTTCTCACTCGCGCCGAAGTGCTCCCCTAGCCGGCGGGTCGCTCGCCCCGCCGCGCCAGCAGGAACGCGCGCATCAGCGGTTGCAGGTCGCCGTCGAGCACGCGATCGACGTCGCCGATCTCGGTCTTGGTGCGGTTGTCCTTGACCATGCGGTAGGGCTGCAGGACGTAGCTGCGGATCTGCGACCCGAAATCGATGTCGAGCTTGGAGTCTTCGGTCTTGCGCGAGGCCGCGCGTTTCTTCTCCAGCTCCAGCTCGTAGAGCTTGGAGCGAAGCATCTTCATGGCGCGCTCCTTGTTCTTGTGCTGCGAGCGCTCGTTCTGGCAGCTGACCACGGTGCCCGTCGGGATGTGTGTGATGCGGACGGCGGAGTCGGTGGTGTTCACGTGCTGCCCGCCCGCGCCCGACGAGCGGTAAGTGTCGATCTTCAGGTCGTCGGACTTGATGACGATCTCGATGGTGTCATCGATCTCGGGCGAGACGAAGACGCTCGCGAACGAGGTGTGGCGGCGCTTCGCCTGGTCGAAGGGCGAGATGCGGACGAGCCGATGCACGCCGATCTCGCTGGTCAGCAAGCCGTAGGCGTACGGACCGTTCACGGAGAAGGTGGCCGACTTGATGCCCGCCTCCTCGCCCGCCTGGTAGTCGTTGAGCTCGGTCTGGAAGCCCTGGCGCTCGGCCCAGCGCAGGTACATGCGCATGAGCATCTCGGCCCAGTCCTGCGACTCGGTGCCGCCGGCGCCGGGGTGGATGGTGACGATGGCGTTGCGCGCGTCGTTCTCGCCGGAGAGCAGGGTCTCGGTCTCCAGGCGCTCGACCAGCGCGCGCAGCGCGTCGATCTCCTTGCGCAGTTCGGGCTCCACCTGCTCGCCTTCGCGCGCCAGCTCGAAGAAGGTGGCGATGTCGTCGGCGCGCCGGCCCAGCTCCTGCTCGGTCGCGAGCGAGCTTTCCAGCCGCTTGCGCTCGCGCATGACGAGCTGCGACTGCTCAGGGTTCGACCAGAAGTTGGGGTCGGACGTCTTCTTTTCTATCTCGGCGAGCTGGGAGCGGAGCTTGGCCGCGTCAAAGATAGCTCCGCAGCTCGCGGGCCTTGTCTTTCACGGCGACGTATTCGCGTTCGAGTTCTTCGACCATAAGGAAGCGATAAGCAGTAAGCGATAAGCAATAAGCCTGTTGGTGTTCGCTTATCGCATATTGCTGCCGTGCGCGCCGGAGCGGATCATCCCGATCCGCAGGTTCCCGCGCAGGAACAGCGCCAGCAGTGAAATTATCACACACGCCCACGCGAACCAGTCGCCGTGCCGCGTGTAGAACGTGGTTCCCTCGACCGGCGCGTAGGGCGCGTCGAGCGCGGCACGCGCGTTGCGCGGCAGGCGCGCGACCACGCGCCCGTTCGGGTCGATGGACGCCGTGATGCCGGTGTTGGTGGCGCGCAGCACCCAGCGCTCGTTCTCGATGGCGCGCATGCGCGCCATGTTCAGGTGCTGCCAGGGCGCGCCGTAGTCGCCGAACCAGCCGTCGTTCGAGATGTTGACGAACACCTGCGCGCCATGCGCGGCGAATTGCCGGATCTCGTCGGGAAAGACGGACTCGTAGCAGATGAAGACGCCGACCTTCTGGCCACCGGCGTCGAAGACCGTGCGCTCCGTGCCGGGCGTGAAGTCGCCGACCTCGCGCGTAAGCTTTTCGGCAAAGGCGAACAACGACTTGAACGGGACGTACTCGCCGAACGGCACGAGGTGGATCTTGTCGTAGCGCTTGGTCCACTCGCCGTCCGGCGTGATCAACGCGGCGGAGTTGTAGAGTCTGCCGCGCGGCTCGTCCATGGCCGGAGTTCCGAGCGAGCCGGCGATGACGTGCGCATGCGCGTCGCGCGCGAGCCCGGTCAGCTCCTCGCGAAAGATCGGATCGCTCAGGTAGAACGGCGCCGGCGACTCCGGCCAGATCACGAGCGACGCTCGCCGCGGCGAGCTCTCCGGGCGCACGCTGAGCGTGCGCAGCTCGGCCAGCGTGGCGCGGAAGTTCTCGACATCCCAACGCGTGTCGAGCGCGATGTTCTGCTGGATGAGGCGCGCGTTGTGCGTGGCGACGGCCGGCGGCGGCGCGACCAGCACGCCGGCTTGCAGCACCCCGACCGCCAGCACGCTCGCGACCAGCAAGGTCCGGCGCCGGTGGGGCGGCAAGAGAAACGTCGCGGCAAAGGCCGCATTCACCAGCATGATGCCGAACGACACGCCGTAGACGCCGGTCAAGCGCGCGATGCGCGCCAGCGGGATGTTGTCGACCTGCGCGGTGCCGAGCAGGTCCCACGGAAAGCCGGTGATGCGCGCGCGCGCCAGCTCGACCGCGACCCACAGGAACGGCGCGACCAGGATGGCGCGCTTGCTGCCCGTGGCGCCATGCGCCGACTTCGCCAGCAGCGCGCCAAACAATCCGTGATAGAGGCCGAGATAGAGGCAGAACAGCACGAGGATGCCGGCCGAGACCGGCGCGTTCAGCCCGCCGTACACGTGCATCACGTGGTAGATCCAGAAGCAGGTGCCCGCATACCAGATCACGCCGGCGCAATAACCCAGCCAGAAGCCCTGGCCGGTGGTCATCACGCCGAGCGGGCTGCCCTTCTCGTCGACTAGTTGCGGCCCGCCGCGCGCGAGCGGCCCGAGGATGGCGAGCATCAGGGGCGCGAGGGCGAACCAGCACAGGAAATCGAGCGCGGGCGAGGGGAAGGCCAGCACCTGGAGGACGCCGGAGAGCGCCGCCAGCAACCACGCGCGTCTGGGGATGTTCCGCAAAACGCGAGTGTAGCAAAGGAGGAGCGTTTTCCTCAGCTTACGGAGGCGTATCCTGTCGGTGATTGACGCTCGCAATTTTCGGGGCGTAGACTCCGAGATTGGCCGGAGCAATCCGTTCGACTCCGACTTGATGGCTTCTCAACCGCAGGGCACACCACCGCCGGGATCGAACCGAGTTCGCATCGTTGTCGCGACCTCGGTGATGCTCACCTTCATCTCCTTCTGGCGCGCCGCGGCCATCGTTCTCAACGACATGGGCTCGTCGGCGTTCTACGCCGGCGCCATCGCCGAGCAGGCGGTCGGCAAGGCCGCGCCCTGGTTCGTCCTCGGCGTCATGTTCTTCGCGCTGGCGGTGCGCGCCGTCTACGTCGAGAGCGGCTCAATGTTCGTGCGCGGCGGCGTGTACCGCGTGGTCAAGGAGGCGCTGGGCGGGACGCTCGCCAAGATCAGCGTCTCGGCGCTCATCTTCGATTACATCCTGACGGGACCGATCTCGGGCGTGTCGGCCGGCCACTACATCTCCGGCCTCATCAACGACGTTCTGCACCTGGCGCACACGCACGGCGTGCCGCTCACCGATTTCTCCCTGCCCGACAAGGGCTCGGCGGTGTTCTTCGCCGTCCTCATGACCCTGTATTACTGGTGGCAGAACATCAAGGGCATCGAGGAATCAAGCGAGAAGGCGCTGCGCGTGATGAAGATCGTCACCGTGATGGTGGTGATCCTGCTGGGCTGGGCGGCCATCACGCTGATGCGCAAGGGCGGCCAGTTGCCGCCGGCGCCCATCGCCGAGAACCTGCACTTCAGCCCCGACGCGCTCGGCTTCCTGAAAGACGTGGACTGGGCGAAGACCTTCGGGCTGTTCGGCGTCCTGGTCGCGTTCGGGCACTCCATCCTCGCGATGTCGGGCGAGGAGACGCTGGCGCAGGTGAACCGCGAGATCGAGGCGCCGAAGCTGAAGAACCTGAAGCGCGCCGCGGTCGTGATCGGCATCTTCACCATCCTGTTCACCGGCGTCGGCACGGTGCTGGCGGTGATGATCGTGCCCGACGACGTGCGCATCGCCGTCTACAAGGACAACCTGATCAGCGGCATGGCCATGCACATGGTCGGGCCGCAGATCCTGCGCACGCTCTTCCAGATCTTCGTCGTGGTGTGCGGCTTCCTGATGCTGTCGGGCGCGATCAACACCTCGATGGTCGGCTCCAATGGCGTGATGAACCGCATCTCGGAAGACGGCGTGCTGACCGACTGGTTCCGCAAGCCGCATCCCAAGTTCGGCACCAGCTACCGCATCATCAACCTCATCACGGGGCTGCAACTGCTCACCATCCTCGGCAGCCGCGGCGACATGTTCCTGCTGGGCGAGGCCTACGCCTTCGGCGTCATCTGGAGCTTCACCTTCAACAGCCTCTCCATGCTGGTGCTGCGCTTCAAGTACAAGGGCGAGCGCGGCTGGAAGGTCCCCCTGAACCCGGTGGTCTTCGGCGTCGAGATCCCCATCGGCCTCTCCATCGTCTTCTTCTCGCTGTTCACGCTGGCCATCGTGAACCTGCTGACGAAGTCGGTGGCCACCATCGCGGGCGTGGCCTTCACCACCGTGTTCTTCATCATCTTCACCATCTCCGAGCGGGTGAACATGCGGAAGTTCCAGCACGTGGAGCGCGAGATGAAGGAGCACTTCCAGCTCCTGCAGGAAGACACCATCTCGCGCGAGTCGGTGGACGTGCGTCCCGGCAACGTGTTGGTGACGGTCCGCGACTACAACACGCTCGACCAGTTGCGCTGGGTGCTGGAGCGCACCGACACCGACGAGCAGGACGTGGTCGTGATGTCGGCGCGCCTGACCGGCCTGGGCACCGGGCAGCACGACATGGCGATGGAGCAGATCTTCAGCGAGTACGAGCAGACGCTCTTCACCCGGGCGGTGGCCGTGGCGGAAGGGGTCGGCAAGCACATCTCGCTGCTGGTGGTGCCCGCGCGCGACGTGTGGACGGCGATCGTGCAGACCGCCAACTCGCTCCAGACCGAGAAGGTGGTCGCCGGGCTCTCCAGCAAGATGACGGCGCAGGAGCAGGCCTTCCACCTCGGGCGCGCGTGGGAGGCCATGGACCCGCCCAAGCGCCAGTTCACCTTCGTCGTCGTGCGGCCGGACGGCACGACCGAGGAAGGCCACATCGGCCCGCACAATCCGCGGCTCACCGAAGACGACGTCCACCTGGTGCACCGCGTCTGGTTGAATCTCACGCGGCTGCGCGGCCTGGAGAAGCTGCACCACGACGAGATCGTCTCGGAGGCGCTCAGCCGGCTGGCGCGCGACCTTTCCGGACATGAGCACGACGAGATCATCCGCAGCCTGAAGCACCGCGGGCGCGACACCCGCCACGACCCCACGGAGACGCAGAAGCAACGGCCCTTCTCGACCCCGCCGCCCTCCGCGCCGCCGGAAGACACCATGCGCCTGCAGAAGCGCCTGGATGAGCAGGAGCGCGAGAGCAAAGACAAGAAGAAGGAAGGCGGAGGCGGCCCTCCGCCACCGCCGGTCGTCGGACCCTGACCGAGGTGCGAGTTGCGAGATGTGAGATGTGAGTTGCGAGAATTTCGGCTGTTCTTAACTCGCAACTCGGAACTCGCAACTACCTCCGCCGATAGCGGTTGAACATGTGGTCGCCCGAGCGCCGCGAGCTCATCCAGCGCCACCACGCCGCATCGTCCTTGCCGAAACCGGGCGCGCCGGTGAAGACGTTCGGCCGCGGCGTCTCGCTCTCCGGATTCTTCTGGCCGAGCAGCACAGGCGAGGTGGTGAGGAACATCTCGTCCACCAGGCCGGCGCGCTGAAGATACCCGTGCAGCGTGGGGCCGCCTTCGCACAGCAGGTACTCGATCTTCAGCTCGCGACGCAGCAGCGCCATCGCCTGCGCCAGGTCGACATTCTTCCCCTGCCCCGCCACCAGCACGCGCACGTGCGGGTGTGTCCTCTTCTCGGCCAGCCGCTTGGCGCCGACGTCGGTGGTGAGGATGAAGGCGTCCACGTGCTCGCCGTCGAAGACGCGGTACTGCGAGAGGTCGAGCGAGGCGGCGCCGGTGACGAAGATGTTCTTCTCGCGCCCGCGGCCCAGGCTCTTGCGCACCGCGCGCAGCTCCTCGTCCTGAATGCGATAGACGAAGCCGCGTCCGCTGGAATGCTGGTGCGCCTCCTCGACCAGGGTGTTCACGCCGAGCAGGACGGTGTCGGCGTGCGCCCGCAGCAGGTCCATGAGCCAGCGGTCGGCCTGGGACTGCGAGAGGTCGGAGGTCGCAGCCCCCTTCTGCTCGAACGAGACGATGCCGTCGAGCGACTGCACGAAGTTGCTGAAGATCCACGGCCGCCCGGCAGGCGGGGCCGGGAAGCCGAGCCGGCCGTAGGAGCCAAAACCGGCTCCCGGGGCGGCTTCGGCCTGGTCAAAGAGGATCTCGAACTCCGGCATGACCTCCCAGCATACCGCGAGCGGCGGCTGCGAAGGCGTTGCAGCAGCTCAGGTGCATCTCTGGCGGCGTTCCGCGACATCAGACATGGTGTACGCCGCAGAGGTTCCGTATGCCGTGGAAGAAGGGGCAACGTCCTAAGTTCGTCCGCGAGCAAGACGCCACCGGCCAGGTCGCCGACACCTACAGCGAGATCCGCCGGCAGCTGGGGCTGCCGTTCGTGCCGCTGGCCTACCAGATCTACGCCACCTATCCCAGGTTTCTCGAGCTGCACTGGCAGGCCATGCGCCCGGTCGTGGAGACCGAGGCGTTCTTCCGGCTGGCCGAGCGCGTCCGCGCCGACGGCTACACGCGCGCGCACAGCTACCTTCGCGTCCCCGACCTGTGCGAGCGCGTGGAAGACCTGCGCTTCTCGACCGGAGCGCGCCACGAGCTGACCGCCACCGTCGAACTGCTCCACTACAAGGACGCGCTGCTGCTCCTGCTGCTGGCGGCGCAGCTCCAGGCGTTCGACCATCCGGTCGGAACCGAGGCGCCCGCCACGCCCGCCGGCGTGCCCGAGCTCGGCGAGGCGCCGGTGCTCGTAGACGAAGAGCGCGCAGCCGGCCCGGTGCGCCGCGTCTTCGACGACCTGAAGCGCACCCTCGACGTCCCGTTCGTCCTTCCCGACTACCGCGCGCTGGCGCGCTGGCCGGACTTCCTGACCGCGTACTGGCAGGTGATGAAGCCGGTCGTCCAGTCGCCGCTCTACAGCGAGTGCCAGTGGGCGCTGCGCGACACGACCTGGGAGATGACACGCGAGTTGCCCGCCCGCATCGAGCTCTCCTGCGAGCAGCTCACCGACGCCGGCATGAGCGACGACGACGTGGCGACCTGCGTGAAGATCACCGAGCTGTTCGTGAAGCACCTGAGCGGCATGGTGCTGAACATCGCGGCGGCGAAGATCGGCCTGGAAGGCGGCACGGTGGCGGCGCCGGCGCTGGTCCGCGGCGAAGAGATGCCGAGCCGAGCCGCCTAGGCGCGGCGGGTAGACCCCCAACTTTAGTCGGGGGCGCGAAGCGCCGGGCCGCCTAGGTCGGGCGCGGCAGCTTGCGCCGCACGAACTCCACTACTTCCTCGGTCAGGTATTCCGGCGGGCGGATGGTGAAGACGGCCGCGTCCGCCGCCGGCTTCAGCGAAACACCCTTCCACTTCGCGGCCGCCGATCCCTCGTGCAGCAGCACGGCGTCGGCGCGGTCGAGGTACTCGCGCGCGCTCTCCTTGAAGTCTTCGGTCGCGGGATCGAGCACCGTCAGGTAGAGGTCGGGGCGCAGGAAGCGCAGCACGCTGTTCGACTCGATGATGACGTTCACCGCGCCGGCCAGTTCGCGCCGCAAGTCCGGCACCGCTTCGGCGAGCCGCCCCTGCTTGGTGCGCACCCACAGCGTGCGGCGCGCGCCGGCAGCCAGGTAGCGCGCGGTGTCCTTGCCGCTGCCGGCGTCGCGTTCCTCGGAGACCGACCAGGCGTGCTCGTCGACTGCGCACCCGCACGATTCCCCATTGACCGAGCACACGCCATGGCCGTACTGCGTGATCTTCACGGCGGTCCACTCGTAGTCCGGGAGCGCGGCGATCAGGCCGGCGACCACGCTCGTCTTGCCGACGTTGCGGGAGTGTCCGCCGATGACGAGGACTGACATAGCCTCGCGCCGGCGAGTCGCCGGCGCCTACCTTCACTCCTTCTCTTTCTTCCCCAGGCGCGCGAGGACGGCGAGCTCGCGCAGGTATTGCGAGAGCGGCCGCGCGGGGCGTCCCCAGAAGATGACGCCCTTGCCGCGCACGATCTTCCTGCTCAGGACGCCCGAGCCCGAACCGAGGATGGCGCCCTGCTCGACCACGGCGTGGTCGCCGATGCCGACCTGGCCTCCGACGACCGCGTCCTGCTCGATGACCGAGCTGCCGGAGATGCCGGTCTGCGCCGCGATGACGACGTTCTCGCCTACCAGGACGTTGTGGCCGATGTGCACCATGTTGTCGAGCTTGACGCCGCGGGCGAGCACGGTGGCGTCGAGCGCGCCGCGGTCGATGGTGCAGTGCGCCCCGATCTCGACGTCGTCGGCGATCTCGAGCCGGCCGATCTGCGGGAACTGCTCGTAGCGGCCGGTAGTCTCGTCGCGGACGTAGCCGAAGCCGGTCGAGCCGAGCACCGAACCCGCCTGCACCACGCAGCGGTCGCCGAGCGTCGTGCCGGTGTGGATGACGACGTGCGGCCCGATGCGGCACTCGCGCCCGACCCTCACACCTGGCTCGAGGACGGCGAAGGCCGCGATCTGTGTTCCGTCGCCGACGACCGCGTCCGCGCCGACCACCGCGCGCGCGTCGATGCGCACGAACTTGCCGAGCTTCGCGCTGGGATGGACGTCGGCGCTGCTATGGACGCCGCCGGTCGGCTGCTCCGTCTGGCCCAGCAGCGCGGCAGCGCGCGCGAACGCCAGGCGCGGCTGCCGGTGGATGAGCAGCGGCTTGGCCGGCTGGCCGTTCTGCGCGAACTCGCCCGCGACCAGCGCGCTGGCGCGCGAGGCGAGCGCTGCCGGCAGCAGCGCGGCGTCGTCCACGAAGACAAGGTCGCCCGCCCGCGCCGATCCCAGGCTGCTCACCCCCTCGATGCGAACCTTGCCGTCGCCCACCACGCGGGCGCCGGTGTGCTGCGCGAGTTCTGCCAAGGTGCGGGACATGCGCGAGTATGTTACTCCGTCAGTAGAGCGAGGGCGCGCCTTCCGGCTGCGTCTTCCAGCGGCGGTGCACCCAGAGCCACTGGTCGGGATAGCGGCGCGCGAACTCCTCGATCACCTTCGTGAACTTGGCGGTGTTCGCGACCGCGTCCGCTTCGTCATTGCCGGTGCGCTCGAGCTCGACCGCGGGCTCGAAGTGGATGCGGTACTTGCGCAGCACGGAGTCCCAGATGGTGAACCCCGGAACGACGGCCGCGCCGGTATGCGCCGCCACGCGCGCGAGCCCGCTGGTCGTGCACGCCAGGTGGCCGAAGAAATCCACGAACACGCCGGCGGGCGGCGTCACGTTCTGGTCGATGAGGATGCCGACCGTCGCGCCGGCTTTCATCGCGGCGAGCAGGCCGCGCGCGAAATCCTGCTTGCCGAAGGTCGTGTTGCCGTGCAGCGTGCGATAGCGGTCGACCAGCGCGTCGAGGTACGGGTTGTCGAGCGGGCGGACGACGATCTGGATGGGGTTGCCGTAGAGCGAGTGCGCGAACGAGCCGATCTCCCAGCCGCCGAGGTGCGCGGTGAGGAAGAGCACGCCCTGGCCGCGCGCGCGCGCGGCCTCGTAGTGCTCGAAGCCGTCATAGATGGCGACCTCGCCGACGTTCTCCCGGGTGTACCTGGGGAAGCGGCAGAACTCGGCGAGCTGCCGGCCGAGGCCGTCGAACACGCCCCGCACGATGCGCCGGCGCTCCCGGCGCGACTTCTCCGGGAACGCCAGTTCGAGGTTGCGCATGCCCACGCGGCGCAGCCGCCGGTGCAGCGCGTATACCAGCCGCGCGAGTACAATCCCCGCCAGGCGCCCAGCCGGCCGCGGCAGCGCCCCCAAGGGGCGCACCAGTAGCCATACGGCGGCGTATTCCAGGCGATGGCGCATGAAAATCCGATTGTAACGGCCTGCGCCGTCGCCCATCTATTCATCCAATAGGACGAAAGGAAATCCTATGAAGCGTCTCGCACGGTTGGCTTCCCTGCTCCTGCCGCTGGTGCTGCTGGCATGCAAGGCCGGCCAGCCCGGCTCCATCGAGGGCGGCGTGATCAAGGAGATCAAGCAGAACGTCACCATCGGCGGCAAGGACTGGAAGAACCCCGTCCCCAAGTCCGATGAGGCCATCAAGGAGGGCGCCGGACACTTCCAGCACCACTGCCAGATCTGCCACGGGCTCGACGGCCACAACACCGGCGTGCCGTTCGCGGAGAAGATGGACCCGCCGGTCGCCGACCTCGGCTCGAAGGACGTGCAGGAATACTCCGACGGGCAGTTGAAGTGGATCATCGAGAACGGCATCGGCCCCTCGGGCATGCCGGGGTGGAAGGGCATCCTCGACGACGACGAGATGTGGAAGATGGTCCACTACATCCGCAACCTGCCCGCAAAAGGCTCGCTCGGCGTCCCCGACGTGTTCAAGGAGGAGTCCGAGGAACACGAGCACATGATGCAGGGCGAGCAGGGGGGCAAGAAGCCGCACACCCACGCGCCCGGAACGCCACCCCATAAGGACTAGCGATCAGCAGTGAGCGATTCGCTGGAACGAAGGCCAGCCGAGAGGCTGGCCTTTTGCTTTGGAGACGGCCAGAAGGCCGTCTCTACTGAGGCGTTTGGGGTGGGGGCGGAGGCGGCGTGTTCCCGCCGGCGTACTTGCCGACCGTGCTGACGAACTTCTGCGCGTCGCCCGGCACCGGGACCGCGCCGGTCAGCGATGTGCGGAAGCGCACCATGCGCCCGTAGAAGACGCGGGTGTCGTCCTTGTCCTGGCGCAGCGTGGAGCCGTTGACGGTCAGGCCGGCGAAGATGCCGCGGCTCCGGGAGTAGGTCAGCACCTGCGCGCGCAGCTTCCAGTCGGTCGTGCCCTCGGCGTGGCGGCCCACCGGGCCGGCGGCCGCGGAGGCGTCGGCGCCCAGCTTGAACTTGCTCGAGAGCAGACGCTCCATCCCCTGGTCGTTCATGACGAGCATGATCAGGTCCACGGCCTCGCCGCCGATCTGCAGGCCGAAGCTGCCGCCTTCCATGCGGAACATCGCGGGGGCGCTCCACGCGCCGGAAGAAGTGCGGCACGTGGCGACGCCCTTGCCGTACGAGCCGCCGACGATGAATCCGCCCTTCAGGTAAGAAGGCACCACGGCCACGCACTTCGCTGAACCGATGATCTCTTCGGGTATGCCTTTGTCGGGCGCGGCCATGATCTCGTCGAGCACGGTGGCCGCTGCGTTCAGACGGTCAACGACTTTCTCGCGGTCCGCGGCGAAGGCCGGAAGACTGCACGCGAGCAAAACGAGGGGGAGAAGGATTCTCTTCATCCTCAAAGATTAGCAGAGGCGGGCCACTGTGGACCGTGGACTGTGTACTGGGGGCTAGAAATTGAAAGGGGCCGGAAGCAGCGACCCTCGTGCTGTCCCAGCCCCTGTCTCCCAGGTTCTGTGGTAGGTGAGCGCAGTATGCTCCTGCCCCGGCAGCTCGACAAC
>DATIBR010000172.1 GCA_035457425.1 Terriglobales bacterium | reverse complement strand
TGGCCCAGTCGGGCTCCAGCGACATCAGCCAGTCGTAGCTTGCCAGCCAGAACGTGACGCCGAAGACGATCAGGAAGGCGGTGGCGAAGCGGGTGTTGCGGCGCGTATGCGCGATGTCGCCGTCCTCGTCCTGGCGGCGCGAGCCCAACACCAGCATCCAGATGAAGAAAGTCCAGGCCAGCAGGTAAAAGATCGCGCGCGTGCGGAAGAACCCGAGCGCGAGCCACGCTTGCTTGAACGCCGGCAGGTCGTGCTCATGGAGCCAGGGATAGACCTCCGGATGGAAGAACAGGACCGCGAGCACGCCGAGGCCGCCGAGCGGCAGCAGGAGCGCCATGGCTTCGGCGACGCGGCGGACGGCGGTGCTCCACGCCGCGCCGATCACGTAGTGCAGCGCGACGAACACCGCTCCGGCCAGCGACATCCCGAGCAGCAGGAAGCTGAACAGCAGCAGCATGAGCCACGTGCGCTCGCCCGCGAACACTGCGCCGACGGCGGTCGCGATCAGTCCGGCGACCGCGAACTGGCGGAAGCGCGTCGTCAACTTCTCGCTCGGGTGGAACTCCGCCTCGCGCAGGGTCACTTCGCGCCTCCCTTCCCAGCATCGGCTGGCGGAGCGGCCGCGGTCTTCACCACCGGCGCGGCGCCCGGAGCGCTCTTCTGCGCGGCGGCCTGCAGCGACCGGATGAACGCGATGACGTACCAGCGGTCGTTGCGCGTCACCTGCCCCGCGTACGACGCCATGTTGTTCTGCCCATAAGTGAGGACGTGGAACATCTGGCCCTCCTTCATGTCGACGGCGTGGGGCGCGAGTAGCGAGGGCGGAGGCGGGACGCCGCGGGTCGTCACCGTGCCCATGCCGCCGGCGTCGAGGCCGTGACAGGGCGTGCAGAAGGTCTTGAAGACGTGCTCGCCGCGGGCGAGCGCGCGCGGGTCATGAGAATCCGCGGGCGCCATCAGCTCCTGGCCGGCGCGCAGTGCGTCGGCAGGCGCGGCGGTGTAGTGCAGCGGCATCGTGCCGCGCGCGATCGTGCCCGGCACCGGCGGCTGCAGCGTCTTGCCGTCCGAAAAGTTCGGATTGCCGGCGTACGCGTTGTAGCGCGCGCTGTGCGCCATCTGCGGCAAGATCTCGAAGTTCGGTCGCGACGCATCGGGCGACGCCCACCAGTTGAAGCCGATGAGCGCCACCAGCACGACGAACAGCGACGAGTTCATGAGCAGGCGGCGGGTCATCGCGTCTCCTCTGTGATCTGCTCCTCGATGCGCACCGCGTGGAGCGAGCGGAAGAGCTGCTCCATGGCGCGAGCGTCGAAGGTGGAGTCGGCCTGCTCGAGGATGACCGCGAAGCGGTCGTCGGTGACGCCCGCCACCGGCAACGCGGCGCGTTTTCCGGGGAACAACCGGCAGATGGCGAAGAAGCCGAACACGGCGGTCAGCCCGGCGAACAGCACCATCACTTCGAACGTGACAGGCACGAACGCGGGCAGCGAGTTGAACGGCTTGCCGCCAACGTTGACCGGCCAGTCCACCGCCGTGGTCCAGTACTCGAACCAAACCTTCAGGACGGCGGCAGCGAGGCCGATACCGAACACCATCCAGGGCAGCCGCGAGGGCGGCAGTCCCATGGCGTCGTCGAGCCCGTGGACGGCGTACGGCGTGTGGACGTCGACGACGGCGTGGCCGCGCTCGCGCGACGCGCGCACCGCGCGCAGCAGGTCTTCCTCGTTGTCGAACACTCCGATGAACAGGCGGCGACTCATGACTGGCCTCCGGCGGCGGCGCCGCGACTGCCGACGCGCAACACGCCCTTGACCTCGGCGACCGCGATGACCGGCAGGAAGCGGCAGAACAGCAGGAACAGGCTGAAGAAGATGCCGAACATCCCGGCCATGGTCGCGACCTCGATCAGCGTAGGGGTGTAGGACGACCAGTTCGCGGGGATGAAGTCGCGATGCAGCGAGGTCACGATGATGACGAAGCGCTCGAACCACATGCCGACGTTGATGAACAGAGAGATGACGAACAGCAGCGGAAGCGCGCGGCGAACCTTG
Source organism: Terriglobales bacterium (assembly GCA_035457425.1). Taxonomy (NCBI): domain Bacteria; kingdom Pseudomonadati; phylum Acidobacteriota; class Terriglobia; order Terriglobales; species Terriglobales bacterium. The sequence continues at coordinate 16,084 of DATIBR010000172.1, read as the reverse complement.
CGGAACCACAGCAACTGCGGCACCAGCACGTTGCAGCTCACCATGGTCCAGTAGGCCCAGCGCATCGGCCCCATCGTGCGGTTGAGGAAGGCGAACTGCTCGTAGCGGTTGCCGGAATAGAACGCGGTAAAGATCTCGGTGAGATACGCCAGGCCGACGATGGCGCTGGTGGTGATGACCAGCTTGCACATCGCGTCGATGTGCCGCTCGTTGATGTACTCCTCGAGGTGCATCACCTTGCGCGCGATGAGCATGAGCGTGAGCACCATCGCCAGGCCGCTGAAGATGGCGCCGGCGACGAAGTAGGGCGGAAAGATGGTGGCGTGCCATCCGGGCAGGACGGAGGTGGCGAAGTCCCAGCTCACGATGGTGTGCACAGAGATGACCAGCGGCGTGCCCAGGCCGGCGAGCATGAGGTAGACGACCTCGTAGCGCTGCCAGGCGCGGTGGGAGCCGTTCCATCCCAGGCTGAAGAAGGCGGCAAGCTTGCGCCGCATCCCCGTCGAGCGGTCGCGCAGCGTCGCCAGGTCCGGCAGCAGGCCGATGTACCAGAAGACGGCGGAGATGGTGAAGTAGGTCGAGATGGCGAAGAAGTCCCAGACCAGCGGCGAGCGGAAGTTCACCCACAGCGGCCCGCGCGTGTTCGGGTACGGGATCATCCAGAGCGCGAACCACGGGCGGCCGGTGTGGATGACCGGAAAGATGCCGGCGCAGACCACGGCGAACAGCGTCATGGCTTCGGCGGCGCGGTTCACCGACGTCCGCCAGCGCTGGCGAAAGAGGAAGAGGATGGCGGAGATGAGCGTGCCCGCGTGCCCGATGCCGATCCAGAAGACGAAGTTGGTGATGTCGAACGCCCAGCCGACGGTGCGGTTCAGCCCCCAGACGCCGACGCCGGTCTTGACCTGGTAAGCGATGGAGGCGATGCCGACCGAGGCGAGCGCCGCGCTGGCGAGGAACGCGCTCCACCACAGCGCGCCGGGTCGGCGGTCCATGGGCGCGCAGACGTCGCGCGTGACGTCGGCCAGCCGCTTGTCGCCCTGGATGAGCGGCGGATGAAGAACCACGGCATCAGCCATGCTGCTCGCCTCCTTCCCGGTCGCGGACCAGGGTGAGATACCCCACGGCCGGCTCGACGCCGAGCTCCGAGAGCAGGCGGTAGCGGCGCGGGTCTTTCATCTTTTTCGTGACGCGGCTGTTGGGGTCGTTGAGGTCGCCGAAGCTGATGGCGCCGGCCGGGCAGGACTGCTGGCAGGCGGTCTGGATCTCGCCGTCGGCGACGTCGCGGCCCTGGTCGCGCGCCACGATGCGCGCGGTCTGGATGCGCTGCACGCAGAAGGTGCACTTCTCCATCACACCCCGCGAGCGCACGGTGACGTCGGGATTGAGCACCAGGTTCGCGAGCACGTCGTCGTGGGCGTAGTCGAACCAGTTGAAGCGGCGTCCCTTGTAGGGACAGTTGTTGGCGCAATAGCGCGTACCGATGCAGCGGTTGTAGACCTGCTGGTTCAGGCCGTCGGCGCTGTGGACGGTGGCGAGCACCGGGCACACCGTCTCGCACGGCGCGTTGCCGCACTGCTGGCAGAGCAGCGGCTGGTAGGCCACCTCGACCATGCCGGGCGTCTCTTCCGCGTAGTAGCGGTCGATGCGGACCCAGTGCATCTCGCGGTTGCGGCGGACCTCGTCCTTGCCCACCACCGGGATGTTGTTCTCCGCCTGGCAGGCGATCACGCAACCCGAGCAGCCGGTGCAGGCGCTCAGGTCGATGACCATCCCCCAGCGCGGTCCCGAGGTCTCGTGGTCCTCGGGCCAGAGCGCGTTCTTGCGCGCGTCTTCTTCCTCTACTCCCGAGGCCGGGTCCTTCTGATAGGCGGCGAGCGTCGTCTCCTGGATGATGGGCCGCGGCTCGTGGTCGAAGCGCGCCAGCTTTTCCGGGACGGTGAGCGTGTTGTGCGTTTGCGTGGAGGCGAGGGCGTGGGTGCGGCCCGTCCGAGTGATGGCCGCGCCGCTCACGTAGCCGAGGCGGCCGCGGGTCGCGACCAGGCCGGCGGCGTTCGTGCCGACCAGGCCGTTGTCGCCGACCGAGGGCAGGAAGTCGAGCCACTTGGGGCCGATGCCGGCAAAGCGCGCGCTCAGCTTGCTGCCGTAACCGAGCGCGACGGCCAAGACGCGCTCGTGCTGTCCGGGCTGGACGAACGCCGGCAGCTCGACGCTGCCCTGCTCCGCGGCGATGCGCACGACGTCGCCTTCATTGACGCCGAGCCGCGCTGCGGCCGCCGGCGCCAGCGACACGTAGTTGTCCCACGTGACTTTGGTGACGGGATCGGGCAGCTCGTGCAGCCAAGGATTGTAGGCGTTGCGGCCGTCGAGCATCGCCGCGCCGGTGTAGAGCGCGAGCGCGAAGCCGGTCGGGCGCGGCGGCGCCGGCACCGCGCGCACCGCGGCGCTATCGAACTTCTTCAACTTGGGCGCGGGAGCAGCGATCTCCACGTAGCCATCGTGCAGTGCCTGGTCCCAGAACTCCTGGAAGGCGGCGGCAGTCTTCGCGCGCGGATAGAACTGCTTCTCCCACGAGGTGCGCAGCAGGTCGTAAGTCGCGTCCTGCCGGCCGCTCCAGCGGGCGAGTGACTCGAGCGCGGCACGCGTCTCGCCCAGCGGATGGATGGCGGGCTGCTGCAGGCTGAGGTGTCCGGCGACCGGCTCGGCGTCGCCCCAGCTCTCGAGGAAGTGGTGGTCGGGCGCGACGTAGCGCGCGAGCAGCGCGGTCTCGTCGGCGCGCTCGGCCAGGCTCACCAGCAGCGGGACCTTCGCCAAAGCCGCGGCGTGACGCGGGAAGTCGAACGCCGGGTTCGCGCCCAGCACGAACAGCGCCTGCACCTTGCCGGCGTCGAGCTCGTCGAGCAGCGCGAGCAGGTCGGCGTCGTTGCCCTGTGCCTGCTGCGACGGGCACTCGAGCGAGAGCGTGGCGCCGTAGTTCCCGAGCGCGTGGTTGAGGAAGTTCACCAGCATCTGCTCGTCGGGGTCGGTGCTGCCGCTTACGACCAGCGACTTGCCGCGCGCGGCCCACAGCCGCTCACAGAGGTCGTCGAGCGCGCCGCGATCCACCGCCGGCTCACCGGCCGCCGAGCGAAAGCGCTCGCCCGCGCGCGCGGCCAGGCGCTCCGCCATATAAGAAAGGATGGCGAGCGAATCTTCGGGCGCGACGGCGTAGCGCCGGTCGGCGTTGCCGCCGGTCAGCGTCATGCGCGGCTCGAAGTGGACGTGATAGGAGTAGCGCGCGTCTTCCAGGCGGCGTCCCGCGCTGTATCCCCGGGTGAACGCGACGGGCGAGAGCCACGTGCCGAGGAAGTCGGCGTCGAAGCCGGCGATGACCTCGGCCTTGGAGAAGTCGTAGCTCGGCAGCAGGCGCGCGCCGTGCGTGCGCTCGTGCGCTTCGAGGATGGCGGAGTGCGAGGGCACGTCGTACACCACGTGCCCGCCGCCGTAGGGCTTCAGGAACTCGGCAATGGCCGCGCGCAGCGTCGGGCTGGTGATCGTCCCGCTGAGAAGCCGTACCGCGCCGCCCGCCTTCTGCATCTCCGCCAGCTTCTCGCCGACTTCGCGGTCGAGCGTCGCCCAGTCAGTGGGCTTGCCCTGGCGCTGCGGCGCGCGGAAGCGCTGGGTGTCGTACAGGCCCAGCAGCGAACCTTGCCCGGTAGCGCACAGCCCACCGCGCGAGAGCGCGTGCTCGGGGTTCCCTTCCAGCTTGATGGGGCGGCCATCGCGGACCTTCACCAGCGTGCCGCAACCGGCGGCGCAACCCGCGCACGTCGAGGCGTAGTACTGGGCTTCGCCTGGAACGAATTCTTCCGGCTGGACGAGCAGCGGGATGGCCTTCTCCACCGGCGCGCGCGAGCAGCCGACGACAGTGGCGGCCGCGAACGAGAAGCCGACGGCCTTGAGGAAGTCGCGGCGGCGGACGCGCTGCCCGCCCGCGGCGTCCAGGCCGGGAAACTCCTCGGCGGCGCCGATCTGCACCAGCCCGTTCGCCTTCTGCGCCGGGCTCATCCAGTACGTCTTGTGCTGTTCGCTCACGCGTCTCCTCAGAAGTGGCACGCCTTGCAATCGATGGATGGATCGAGCTTGTGCGTGGCCGGCATCTTGCCTTTCGCGAACGGCGCCGGCGCGCTGTCGAAGTTCCCGCCCACCCCGCTGCGCTGCACACCACGATGGCAGTTCACGCACCAGCCCATCGAGAGGTCGGAGACCTGCCGCACGCGCTCCATCGTCTCCACCGGGCCGTGGCAGCTCTGGCAGGTCACGCCCGCGTTCACGTGCGGCCGGTGGTCGAAGTAGACGAAGTCCGGCAGGTTGTGGACCTTCACCCACTGGATCGGGTGCGGCTGCTTCGCCGGGTCGGGCTTCATGTCGGGAGCGAGCGCGAGCGCGTCGTAGAGCTTCTGGATGTCGGGCGAGACGATGCGGTGCGGGAAGCGACGCTCCTTCTTGGCGGCCTCGTCCTCGGCGCGGATAGCTCCGAAGTTCGCCGGCACGAAGCGATGGCAGTTCATGCAGACGCTGGCCGCGGGAATGCCGGCGTGCCGCGACTTCTCCGCGTTCGAGTGGCAGTAGAGGCACGGAATGGCGAGCTCGCCCGCGTGCAGCCGGTGCGAGTACGCGATGGGCTGCGTGGGCTCGTAGCCGCGCTGGTTGCCGGGCAGTCGCGCGGTGCCGGTGCTGGGCATCGCGATGAGCGCGGCAAAGAGCACCGCCGCCAGGAGCACGAAGCTCACCACCGAGCTGCTCGCCCAGCGCAAGACCCAGCCGCGTTGGCGCTCTCCGCTCACCGCGATCCTCGCGCGCTGTACATGCTGCGGACGCGCTCCGGCAGCATTCGGATGCCGTACCAGCGCACCACTTCGGGCTTGCGCCACAGGTACGGGAAGGGCGCGACCAGCGCGTGCACCAGCCGGGTGAACGGGAATGCCGCCACGATGAGCCACGCGCCCGTCATGTGCAGCTTCACCGGCCACGGCATGGTGGCGAGATACGAGATGTCAGGGCGGAAGGTGAAGAGCGAGCGCAGGTAGGGCACGGCGGAGGTCGCGTACCAGCTCGATCCCCAGGGGTGGAAGACCGCGGTGTAGATACCGGTGGCGACCTGCACCAGCAGCAGCGCCAGCACGATCCAGTCGGCCGTGCTGGTGACGATGCGCGCCTTGACGACCGCGACGCGGCGGTGCACGACCGCCAGCACGCCGATGAGCGTGAGCAGCGCGAACGCCAGCCCGGTCAGCTCGAGCACGTAAAGCCGCAGCGGCCGGCTGTTCCAGAGCAGGATCTGGCGCGGAATGAGCAGGCCGAGCAGGTGCCCGACGAGCACCGCCAGGATGCCGTAGTGGAAGCTCACCAGCCCGAAGAAGTGCTCGTGGTTCTCCAGGAACTGCGACGACAAGCTGGAGTAGCTGAAGGGACGGCTGCGGTACCGGCTGATCGTCACCAGGAAGAAGACGAACAGCGCCACGTAGGGCAGCACGGCGAAGAGCAGCAGGTTGATGGTGTTCGCATTCATGGCGTCAGTCCAGTACCCGCAGCACCGGCTCCTGCTGCGGGATGAAGATCGGGATCCCGGGACACAGCGAGCGCAACTGGTTCTTCAGCGCCACCAGGACCTGCTCGTAGGGGTTCTGCTTGTCGCGGAAGGCGTCGAGCATCTTGCCGAGCGCCGGCAGCACGATGGCGACGGCGAAATCGCGGCGCGCGGCTTCGTCCATGCGAGCGAGCAGCTGCAGCGCGTGGCTGAGGTGGTCGGGAAGCTCGCCGCTCTCGGCGATGCCGTGCTGCCGCAGCAGCGCGCGCATCCGCACCAGCAGCAGCCCGCGGTCGTAGTTCTCGCCGAACAGATGCCAGCCCAGCTCGAGCGAGCACACCGGGTTGAGGTCGAAGGTGACGGTGTAGAGCTCCTGGAGTTCGAGCGTGCTCTTCCCTTCCAGGGCGGCGCCAAATCCCTGCAGCCCGGGGGCGATGTCATCCGGCGCCGCCAGCACGGCTTCCACCACGCGCGTGCGGTAGTCATCGCCCGGATAGCTCAGCACCGCGGCGAGCGCTTCGTAGATGTTGGGAGCGACCATCACAATCCTCTCTGCGGGCCCTGCACGAAGCCGAAGCCCGCGCTGGCCTTGTGTTCCATCGGGTCTTCCATCATGGCGATGGCTTCCTCGCGATGCATCGGCGGGATGACGAAGCGGTCCTCGAAGGTGCAGAGCGAGGTGAGCTGGTAGATGGCTTCGGCTTCTTCCGCGGAGCAATCGGCCTCGGCGAGCATGCGCTGCGCTGTTTCCATCGTGACGTCGCCCACGGTCAGGGCGCGCCGGTACCAGCGCACCGCCTTCTGCTTGCGCAGCGCGTAGCGCACGAAGCTTTCCTGCCCGGCGCCGAACAGCTTGGCCAGGTAAGCCATCGGGACGCGCGACTGCTCGATGTCGTGGAACAGGTCGCCCGATTCGTGGTTCAGCACGTCGCCGTCCTTGGTCGCCATCACCGGCGACATCGGCGGCACGTAGAACAGCATCGGGAAGGTGCGGTACTCGACGTGCGGCGGCAGCGCCAGCTTCCACGTCTTCACGAACTTGTAGACCGGCGACTTCTGCGCCGACTCGATGACCGAGTCGTGCAGGCCGTTCGCCTTCGCCGCCGCGATGACCGCCGGGTCGCAGGGATCGAGGACGAGCGAGCGGTGCCCTTCGACGAGCTGATCGTCGGGCAGGTTCGCGACTTCTTCCAGGCGCGAGGCGTCATACAGCACGTTGCCCAGGTAGCGGATGCGGCCGACGCAGGAGTGGAAGCACGCCGGGGCCTGTCCGGTCTCGAGCCGCGGGAAGCACAGGATGCACTTCTCCGACTTGCCGGTGTTCCAGTTGTAGAACGTTTTCTTGTAAGGGCACGCCGAGACGCACGCGCGCCACCCGCGACAGCGCTGCTGGTCGATGAGCACGATGCCGTCTTCGCCGCGCTTGTAGAGCGCGCCCGAAGGGCATGCCGCCACGCAGCACGGGTTCAGGCAGTGGTTGCAGATGCGCGGAAAGTAAAAGAAGACCAGCCGCTCGGTGGCAAACAACTGCTGCTTCTGGAACTCGGTCAGGCCGTCGAGGTTGGGATCGTTCTTCGCGTAGACGGGCGAGCCGCCGAGGTCGTCGTCCCAGTTCGGCCCGGATTCCACGTTGATGTATTCGCCGGTGACCATCGAGATCGGCCGCGCGGTCGGCTGGTCGGCGCCTTCCGGAGCGTTGAACAGGTTCTGGTAGTCGTAGGTCCATGGCTCGTAGTAGTCGTCCATGGTCGGCTGGTTGGGGTTGTGGAAGATCTTGAAGAGCGCGTCGCCCTTGTTCTGCGACTTCAGCTCGATGGAGCCGTTCTTCTTCTCCCAGCCGCCCTTGTACTTCTCCTGGTCCTCCCACGCGGTGGGAAAGCCGGTGCCGGGCTTGGTCTCCACGTTGTTCCACCACATGTATTCCGCGCCCTTGCGGTCGGTCCAGATGTTCTTGCACGCGACCGAACAGGTGTGGCACCCGATGCACTTGTCGAGGTGGAAAACCATCGAGACTTGCGAGCGAACATTCATGTCAATTCCTCTGGTCGTTGGTCGTCGGTCCTCGGTCGTCGGCCGCCACGAGCTTGCTTCCGGCCGACGACTTTTCCCTCACCATTTGAGCTCCGGCAGTTTCCTCACCAGGATGTGCGTGTCGCGGTTGCACCCGATCGGTCCCCAGTAGTTGAAGTGGTAGGTGAACTGGCCGTAGCCGCCGGCCATGAGATTGGGTTTCAGCCGGACGCGCGTCAGGCTGTTGTGGCCGCCGGCGCGGCGATGTCCGCGCAAGGGCGAGGTCGGCACCGAGTAGGTGCGCTCGGGCGAGTGGTACTGGATGCAGATGCCGCGCGGGATGCGCGCGCTGACCGCGGCGCGCGTGACGACCACACCGTTGTCGTTGTGCACCTCGACCCAGTCGTTGTCGACGATGCCGATGGCGTCGGCGTCGGCGTCGTTCATCCAGAACGGTTCTACGCCGCGCGAGAGCGTGGTCATGCGCTGGTTGTCGCCGTAGGTGGAGTGGATGTGCCACTTGCCGTGCGGCGTCAGGTAATTCAGCATCAGCGTCGGTCCGACCGCTTCGCTCACCGCCAGTTCGCCGTACTGCACGGCCGACGGCTTGGGCTTGTAGGTCGGCAGGTGTTCGCCGAACTGGATGTAGAGCGGGTGGTCGAGATAGAAGTGCTGCTTGCCGGTGAGCGTGCGCCACGGCACCAGCGTCTCCACGTTGTAAGTGAAGGGCGAGTACGCGCGGCCGTTCTCCGTCAACCCCGACCACATCGGCGAGTTCAGCAGCCGGTGCGGATGCGACTGCAGGTCCTTGTAGCTGAGCCGCACGCCCCGGTTCTTCTCTGCCAGTTGCGTGAGCTTCAGCCCGGTGCGCGCTTCCATGTTCTTGTAGGAGCGGTAGGCGAGCTCGCCGTTCGTGACCGACGCGAAGCGCAGGATCAGGTTGCAGGCGTCCTCGTCGTCGTGCAGCGACGGGTACTTCTTCCCTTCCCACTCGACCACCGGCAGCGTCCTCAGCGCGGCGTCGTACTCATCTTCGATGGCGTAGCTGGTGCCGTGCGCTCCCAGGCCGTTGGCGCGGACCAGCGGTCCGAACGAGATGAACTGCTGGTAGAGGTTCTTGTAGTCGCGGGTGACGACTTTCAGGTTCGGCATCGTCTTGCCGGGGATGGCTTCGATCTCGCCCTTCGACCAGTCGCGGATCGCGGGCTGCGCGATCTCGGCGGCCGAATCGTGCGCGAGCGGCGATGCGACGATGTCCTGCACCGGGTTCGGGAAGTGCTTGGCCGCGAGCTCCGAGATCTTCTTCGCTACCGCGCGGAAGATCTGCCAGTCGCTCTTCGATTCCCACGACGGTGGCACCGCCGCCGACAGCGGATGGATGAAGCTGTGCATGTCGGTGGAGTTCAGGTCGGCCTTCTCGTAGAACGTCGCCGCCGGCAGCACGATGTCGCTGTAAAGCGCCGACGTATCCATGCGGAAGTTCAGGTCGACGACCAGGTCCATCTTCCCGAGCGGCGCGTGCTTGTGCCACTCCACTTCCTTGACCGTGCCTTCCGCCGTCTCCGGCGAGATGGCGTTGGAGTGCGTTCCGAGATAGTGCCGCAGGAAGAACTCGTGGCCCTTGGCGCTGGCCATTAGCGCGTTGCCGCGCCAGATGAACCACACGCGCGGCCAGTTCGCCTCGGCGTCGGGATCCTCGACCGAGAAGCGCAGCTTCTTCGCCTTCAGTTGCTCGACGACGTAGCGCGTGACCTCGTCGTCGCCCTTCGCGCCCGCCGCCTTGGCTTCTTCCACCAGCTTCAGCGAGCTCTTGGCGAACTGCGGATAGAACGGCAGCCAGCCGGAGCGCACCGCGCGCACCTGCAGGTCCATGGTGTGTCCCTGCGCGAGCGCGCCGAAACCGTTGGGCGGCGGCACGGTGTGGTAGTCGGTGAACTGTTTCTCGTAGCGCCACTGGTCGGTGTGGACGTAGTGCCAGCTGGGCGCGTTCTGCAGGCGCACCGCCGGCATCCAGTCGCGCGCGAACGCGATGGCCGCCCACGACTCGCCCGGCGCCAGCTTTTCCTGCCCGACGTAGTGCGCGAGGCCGCCGCCGTTCACCCCGATGCACCCGCTGAACATCAGCGCGTGGATGGCCGCGCGGTACATCAGGTTCGCGTGGTACCAGTGGTTGATGCCCGCGCCGATGATGACCGTGCACTTGCCGCCGGTCTTCTCCGCGGTCACGCCCCACTCGCGCGCGAACCGGATGACCATGTCGCGGCTCATGCCGGTGTACTTCTCCGCCCACGCCGGCGTGTAGGCCTGGGTCTCGTCGTTGTAGTCGGCGGGGTAGTCGCCGTTCAGGCCGCGCGCGACCCCGTACTGCGCCAGGAGCAGGTCATAGACCGTCGCGACCAGAACACTCTTGCCATCCGCCGTCTGGAGCTTGCGCACCGGCACCTCGCGGCGTTGCGCCTTGCCCTCGCAGAAGTCGTGAAAGACGACCGGGACCGGCTGCTTCTCGCCGAGGAACGTGAGCGTCGGCTCGATCGGGCGGTTGTCGAGCCCGTCTTCCAGCTTCATGTTCCATTTGCCCTTGTCCTGTGTGGCCCAACGGTCGCCGACGCTGCCCTTCGGCATCTTCGGCGACGAGCTCAGCGCGTCCCACATCAGGAACTTCCACTCGCCGTTCTCCACCGTCGTGTACTTCCGCAGGCGATTGGCCCGGAGCAGCTGGCCGGCTGAGTACTCTCCGTGTTCCTGCTTGATCTCGACCAGGTAGGGCGCGTCGGTGTACTTCTTCGTGTACTCGAGGAAGTAGGGCGTCTGCTTCTGGTGGTGGAACTCGTTCAGCAGGACGTGGTTGACGGCCATCCACCAGGCGCCGTCCTGCCCGGCGTTGATGGCCACCCACTCGTCGGCATACTTGGAGACCTGCGCGAAGTCGGGCGTGAAGACCCACATCTTCGAGCCGTTGTGGCGCGCCTCGGCCGCGAAGTGACAGTCGGGAGTCCGCGTCATGTTGAGGTTCGAGCCCATCACGGCGAGCAGCTTGGCGTTGTACCAGTCGGCCGACTCCTGCACGTCGGTCTGCTCGCCCCAGGTCTCGGGCGAAGCCGGCGGCAGGTCGCAGTACCAGTCGTAGAAGCTGAGCGAGATGCCGCCCAGCAGCTGCAGCATGCGCGCGCCCGAGGCGTAACTGATCATCGACATCGCCGGGATGGGCGAGAAGCCCGCGATGCGGTCCGGCCCGTGCTTCTTGATGGTGTAGAGGTTGGCGGCGGCGATCAGCTCCAGCACGGTGTCCCAGTCGGCGCGGCGAAAGCCGCCCTTGCCGCGCGCTTTCTGCCAGCGCTGCCGCTTCTCGGGGTCCTCGACCAGCGAGCGCCACGCCTCGACCGGATCATCGTGCTGCGCGCGCGCCTGCTTCCACAGGTCGAGCAGCGCGCCGCGCGTGTACGGATACTTCACCCGCAGCGGCGAGTACAGGTACCAGGAATACGAGATGCCTCGCTGGCAGCCGCGCGGCTCGTAGGGCGGCAGCCCGTTCTCCAGCATCGGGTAGTCGAGCCCCTGCATCTCCCACGTGACGATGCCGTCCTTCACGTAGATCTGCCAGGTGCAGCCGCCGGTGCAGTTCACGCCGTGGGTGGAGCGCACGATCTTGTCGTGCTGCCAGCGGTTCCGGTAGAACTCCTCCCAGCCGCGCAGCTTGGGGTCGACTTCATCCTTGATCCAGGAGATCGGGTCGAGGACCTTCATTCTTCACCTCGTGAGCGATGCACAAGCTGCCGCCGGACTCCCGTCAGGCGCTTCTTCCAGATGCGGTCGAACGTGACCAGGCCGACGACCGCTCCGCCCACCCCGAGCAGGAAGAAGTTGAGCAGTGGCGTCTGATCGTCGTGGCCGCGTTGCTTGGTCTCGTGCTCGAAGAGCGCCGTCATGGCAAAGATCTCGTCGTTGCTGAGGGCCGTCGCCTTGAAGACCGGCGCCATCGTCGGGCTCGCCGGCGCTCCCAGCCACGCGCCCAGGCCCTTGCGGCCCTGCAGGCGTTCGTAGACCAGCGTGAGGTCGGGGCCGAGCCGGCCGCCGTGCAGGCCGGTCATGCCCTTCATGGTGTGGCAGGAGATGCACGCCGGCCCGCCGTTCGCCATCCGTTTCTCGCCGGTGAACAGCGCCAGCCCGAGCGCGACGTCCTGCTGGTTGAACGGACGGTCGCTGATCTGCACGCCGGCGAACTGCGAGCGCGGCAGCTTCGACTCGGCGTCGAGCAGGTCGACCAGCGCAGCGGCCAGCTGGGGGTTCATGCCGGCCGGCGGCGGCATCACGACGCCGCGCGAATCCTGCAGCATCTTCTGCGCGTAGGCGTCGCCGGAATCGAGCACGGCGCGCGGGCTCTGCATCCACTGCACCAGCCACGCCTTGTCGCGGCGCTGCGTCACGTCCTTGAGGTCGGGACCGGCCAGCCGTCCTCCGCCGACGGTGTGGCAGCTCATGCAGTTCGTCTTGAAGTAGGCGGCCGGATCTTGCGCCGCTGCTGACGCGCTCAGCGCCGCCAGCGCACATAGCAATACAACGTGGCGTCTCACGGACGATCTCCTTTGTGCACGTCGCCCAGCCCGTAAGGCAGCTGCGGTACGCGTGAGATCTCGCTGACCATGGTGTGTTCGAGGAAGCCGAGGAACATGGCGCGCAACGAGCCCCATGAGGCATGCGCGCTGCAGGGATGCGTCGGGTCGCACTCCTTGTTGATCCCGAGGAAGCACTGTGGCCGCGCCGCGGAGCCCTCGAAAAGCGCGATGACGTCGATCAGCGCGATGCGGTTCGCCGGCCGCTCGAGCCGGTATCCGCCGCCGGCGCCGCGGGTCGCGGCCACGATGCCCGCGTTGCGCAGCCCGGTCATGATCTTGGCGAGATATTGCGGCGGGATCTGCGTGCTCTCCGCCAGCTCCTGGCCGCGGACGGCGCTCCCTTCGGGCTGGCGCGCCAGCTCGACCAGGGCCCGGAGCGCGTACTTCGAGGTCTGCGAGAGCATTGTCGACCTGTGGGTCGACAACTCTTGTATTGCTACCTTCCGCCCCGGGATGTGACGCAGGTCACTCGGTGAAGTGACATGGGACACACTGCATAGGGCAGGCGGACGATCCACCCGATCAGCAACGAACGAGGGCACGCCCGTCCCCAAAGGCTCGACGATTAAAGAATGGTGGCTAGGGACGGTTCCGGACACAAATGCATCCTGACCATCCCACTCCAGGGGATCGTCATTCGGAAGTGCCCAACGACTCTCGCTAGCTCAGAAGATGGAGAAGGTCCCGTCGCGTTGGTCCGTGTAGACGCTTTTGGTGCGATTCAGCACGCCGTTCTTGTAGAGCAGGATGCGGACGCAGTCGCCAACCGAACTCGAGCTCGACCAGCTGACCGTATGTGTCGGCATCGGCTGTGGAACAGCCCCTCTGGAAACCACCACAACACCCGCCACGGCGGACGCCAAGCGCACACCTTTCTTGAGCGGATTCTAGGTGATCGTCAGACGTCATGAGTGAGAGACGGGATGTGAGCGATTGTGTACAGGTCGCCACCGTGAGCAATCCCGCTCTGACAGAATCCTGCAACTAGCGGAAGATGCATTCAGCAGTAGGTGGAACGTGTACTACACGATTGTAGCTGTCCGCTGGTGTATAGGACTTGGGCGCTACTCCTTGATGCGGCTTACATACCGGCGTGACGTGATTCCCGACCGTGACCTTTTCCGGGATTGTCTAATTTCGGCCGAGCTCCTTCCAGCGAACGCGGCATGATGCCGAGGCACAATGCACAAGGGTGCTGCAACGTTCACGATTGCTTAGTCCTGGAGATGGAAGACGGCGTCGGCTGGATCCCAGACAACATGTGACTTCGTTGTTCCGGCGGACACTCCTTCCCGGCCAAGCCTGTGCCTAAGCGTTTTCCCAAAGTGGTCCAGAATCTGTTTTGTCTTCCTCCGGTGAGCAATATTGCACACACGTCTCCCGCCACCTTACTTACACTTTTACAAACTTGGGTTGCATGAGGAGAAGTGGTATGGACTCTCCCACTGCGGAATCTCCCAATCTGGAATCTCCCACTCTCTTGTGCATTGACGATCGGGCACAAGTGTTGGCGCTACGCAAGGCAGCTCTTGAACAACAGGGCTATTCGGTAAAAGTAGCGACTTGTAGCTACGCGGCGATCAAGACTCTGGAAGAAAACGAGATCGCGGCAGTTGTGCTGGAGTACAAGCAAGAAGGCATGGATGCCGAAGCGGTCGCCTATCACATCAAGCACCGGTTTCCCAGAGTGCCGGTTATCCTGGTTTCGGCGTATGCCGAGATGCCACAGCGGATCCTGTGGCTGGTAGATGAGTACGTGTTGAAGAGCGAATTACCGCATGGACTGGTGCGGATTTTGAGAAGTCAGGTGCAAGTCGCCAGGAAGGCCACCCGTTCTGAAGAGCGTGGCATGGTCAGCGCGATGGCTGCTTGAACCTCAGCGGTCCGCACTGACCGTTGGGCCTGCAACGACCGGGACTCGCGGATTATCCTGCTGACGGGCTTGGGTGGGGTGCCCACGGGCACGGCGTCGTCGCCCGACGAGGTGTAGCTTCAATGAAACAAGCGGTCTGCTTCCTTTCCTTCCCGTGGAAGCGAGCACCGCGCCCTTACCCGCCTCTCAGCACTGCCCAGTTGAAGGACGGCAGAATGCGAATTCACGCTCCCAGGCAAATAGGGCCGCGAACGAGTCCGACAGGTGGGCCGACGAGGAGGTAACGAATGAGCCCACAGGTGCTTTTGTTCGCACGCGATCCTACCCTTGCGCGCACTCGCACGGAGACGCTCGAGGCGAGTGGGTACGCCGTCGTGGCCGCGATGGCGATGGAGGACTTCCTGAACCATTATTTCGCAGGACATTTCGACCTCATACTGCTTTGCAATAGTCTTCGTGTTGAAGAAAGAAACTTGACCATCAGCCTAGTGCGCCGCTATGGGCACGCGAAGCCGCTGCTCGCGATCAGCGGTACGCCGACCGAGCAGATTTCCGGCGCAGACATGACTGTGCCTGGCGATGCAGAAAGCGTGCTTTCCGCAGTCTGCGACGCGCTGTCCGGTACTCTTGCGCTGAAGTAAGCCGATCCTGCCGTGATGGAGTGGCCCCGCACACGGGGTGCACCCAAACGGAAAGGGCAATCCGCTGCCAGAGGTGCGAGTGAGCCGGCATTGCCAAGCGTCGGAAGAATGGTGGCCAGGGACGGAATCGAACCGCCGACGCCGGCCTTTTCAGGGCCGCGCTCTACCAGCTGAGCTACCTGGCCACGCTCGCGCGCCGCGAATGCGGCACGATCCGGATCACGCTATGAGGATTCTGCTGCTGAGCGGTTGCCGCGGCAGGGTGCGTGTGGAGAGCTGATTATAGCAATCTTCCGCCCTGGCCCTCAAACCTCGCCGTCGCTCCGCCGTGGTCGGCTTGAGACCTATGCGTTCGCTTCCAGGAATCCGGTCGTGACCGGCTCCCGCACCGGCAGCGGAAGGCCACGTGCTTCGAGCAAGCGCCGGTATTCCTTCTCCATCTCGCGCCAGATGCGCACCGGCCGGAAATCGCGTTCGACCCAGCGGCGCCCAGCGGCGCCCATCTCACGCCGCGTCTCGGGCGACTTCAGCATGCGGTCCAGTGCCTCGGCCAGCGCGTGCGCGTTGCCCACCGGCGCCAGCAGCCCGGTCCCTTCCTCCATCACCGCGTCGATGACCCCCATCGCGCGGGTCGCGACGACCGGCTTGCCCGCCGCGTACGCCTCGAGCACGGTATCAGGGAAACCTTCCCCGTGCGACGGCAGCGCCAGCACGTCCATGACGTGGTAGTACGGCGCCGGATCTTCGACCGACCCGGTGCAGACGATCGTGCGATCGGTCCGCATCCGCTGGCGCACCTCCGCCGGCAGCGCGTCGCCGGCCTCGTCCCCACCCACGACCAGCAGCCGCCCTCCGGTCACTGTCTTCTTGAGCATCTCGTGCGCCGCCAGCAGCTCCGGCAATCCCGCCTCGCGCGTGAAGCGCCCGACGAATCCGACCACCGGGGCTTCCGCCGGAATGTCCAACTCATGCCGCAGGCGCTTGGCGTGCGCAACGCGTTCGCCGGTGGGCGCAAAGCGCGGCGCGTCCACGCCGTTGCTCGAGCCCGACGCCAGCACGCACGAGCTCTCCGCGGTGAGCAACCCGTCGAGCTCCAACCGTTTCCGCACCGATTCGCTCACGCAGATGCGGCGGTGCGCGCTCCCACACGCGATGCGCTCCGCGATCTTCCGCAGCGCGCCGCGGATCCCGCCTGCCGCCTGGTAGCGGATCCCGCCCAGAACGCAGACCCGGATCGGCACGCCCGCGCTGCGAGCCGCGAGGCCGCCGATCAACCCCGCCTTGGTCGTGCTCACATTCGTGATATGCGGCCGGACTTCCTGCATCAGCCGGCGCAGGGCGCGCAGCGCCTTCAGGTCGCTCAGCGGCGAGAGGCCGC